>JBAVOF010000622.1:0-9559 GCA_049691835.1 Polyangiales bacterium | reverse complement strand
GTGCATCGGGGAGGGCTTGCGCCCACTGACCGCGTGCAAGCGCCGTCAGCGCGCGACCGCGAAGGAACGCGTCGGCCTGGTCCGAATACTTTGCGGGCCGTTCCGCTTCGGCGTGAGCGGCGCGGGCGTCACCCTCGGCAAGGAACGCGTAGATTCTGGCGATTCGTTGATCGGGATCGTTTTGCACGGGCGATTTGGAAAGAACCTCTTCGGCCGCCGCGAGCTTTTCCTGGTCCCCTCCGAGGGCCGCCGTAGCGAAGAGGCGCGCCCTGATCGAATCATCGGGATCTTCCCGAAGCAGAGTCAGCGCCTCGTCGATGGTGTCCGGGCTGCCGTCGTTGATCACCTCGTCGAGGGCGGACGACAAACGGGCCGCGTGGATCCAACCAAGGACCATGTGCACGATGAAAAAGAAGATCAGCGCCACGATGCCCGCGGCGATGAAGCGCCTGATTCGCCGCTTGAGCGCTTCCTCGGGTGGGAGCACGATCCTGTCGACCGGGGCGATCGAAGGAGTAGCCTCCTCGACCTTGAACAGATCGGACGGTTCTTTTCGCGAGCTCGATTTCTGGTTGGCCACCGTGCATCCCTCCCCGACGACGTGCGCCCCTGGTCGCACATTGTCGCGTCAATCGGGCCGTAGATGCAAGTCTACGGACTAGAGTACGAATGGGATGATGGCGCGCCGGGTTTTCGGGTACTCGCTGAAGTGCTCCTGGTACCAGCGATGGTTGGAAAACGCGCGCGGGACCAGATTCACGGTGGTGAACCAGGCGAAGACCCAGGCCGGCACCGTCCATGCGGCCAACGCAAATCCCGTCCATTCGACGATCTCGCCGAAGTAGTTCGGGCTCGAAACCCAGCGGTAAAAGCCGCCATGTGGGATCTTGTAGCCGCTTTCGCCAGGCTTTCGGAGCCTGAGAAGGATCGCGTCGGACTGCTGATTGATCGCGTAACCGGTTGCGAAGACGAGGATACCGACGATGAATCGGGGGTCGGTGAGCCAGTCGATGCGGAGCAGGTGCGGGGAAAGCTCCGTGATCGCGAATGCGTTCGTCGAGCCATTGGCGGCGTTGAAGGCGAATGCGAGCAGACCGGTGAGGATCGGCTTCTGCTTGTGACCGCCGCGCATTCGGAATGGGTAGATGAACGCCCGGTACACGTAGTGGAGCATGTACAGGCCGAAGAGCAACAACGGGACGGGCTTGAGCGCGTTTTCGGACCAGAAGTAGACGAGCGCGAACGCGATCGGCGACGGCGCCTCCATGATGACCCAGAGGGCAGTGGCGTTGAGTGTGGGGCCCCACCCCGGACGCAGGTGGCGGCCGTAGGGCGCAGAGATGAACAACAAGAGAAAAAAGCTGACGATGCCGAGGACGATGATCCCCAGCACAGCCCAGGTGTAGAGCGGGTGGGCTTGCAGGGATTTGCTGAACGCTTCGGTAATGGGCATGAGCTCTCGCGGTCGGTCTCAGTTGGGCCTAGAGTCCTTGGGTGGCCCCTAATTGGTTTATCGCGTTCCCGATGCAAGCGGAGGGGCTGCACTTGCCGCCGGCGCCTCCGCTGCGTGTGCGTGTCTTCACCAGCTCGGATCGGCACGTTACACTGGGCTTTCTGGGCCCGGTGCAAGAGCTTGACGCGCGCAAGGCCTGGGACCGGATCGGCGAGTTCCCGTCGTTTCGTCCAGTGACCGGCTCATTTTCGGGCGTCGAGCCGCTCGGCCATCCCCGGAAGCCCTCCGCGCTCTGCGCGATGATCGCTGCGGGGCGGGAGCCGCTGGGGGGTATGATCGCCGAAGCCCGGGCAACCCTTCTGAGCACGGCCGGTGCCGCGGAGGACAGCCGGGCTCCGCTCCCGCACATGACCTTGGCGCGCATCCAACGCCGGGCCAACGCGGCCGAGCGGCGGGAGGCGCTGCGATGGGCGCGCGGGATCGATCTGCGCGGTGCCACGTTCGAGGCGCGCTCGATAGCGCTCTACACCTGGGCCGACGATCGCCAGGATCGTCTCTTCCGGATCGTCGAGGAGCAGGACATGGGGCGAGGAGGTGCCGCCGGAGCGCCCGATCGGGCGATGGCCCCAGGGCATTTGTGAGCTGCCTTGCCCGTCGGAGCGTCGGCGCTCTGTCAGAACGTAGCCTTTTTCCCGCAAATCGGGTTCAATACGGCTCATAGGCACAGCGCGCCATGTGGAAGAAGGCAGTCTTTGGCACAGTATCGGCAAGCTTCGTCGGCTATGTCGTCTGGGTTTCATGTCTCAGCCCCACTCGCCATGAGATCGAATGGGACGTTGCTACTCGGGTCACCGCCGTGCTCGAACGCACCGGTTTTTCGGAGGTCGTCCCCGTGGTGGACGGGAGAGACGTAGAGCTTCGCGGCCAGGTCTCGTCGGTGTCGGAGGCGCAGCGAGCGGAGCGAATGGTGAGAATGGTTCGGGGGGTGCGCGTGGTGCGGACGAGCATGTTCGTGGTCGAGGATGAAGATCTCGGGGGAGGTGACACGTGACCTATCTGGTGCTCCAGATGATCGGTGCCTTGCTGATCGCGGCCGCCTTCGGCGCGGCGTTGTTGTGGCTCGGCCAGGTGTTTTGGGGGCGTCTCGTCGCGCCGGTGCGTGCCAAGACGCTCGAGTACGAGCTCGAAGAAGCGCGCAGCGACATGGTCGCCCAGAACGAGCGCATTCAGAAGCTGCACAAGGAGCTCGGTGCGGCGAGCGACACGATCGAATCGCTCCATCGGGCGAAACGACAGCTCACGGCCACGCTCGACGCGCGCAACGAGAAGCTTCGAGAGGCGGACGCGCTCCTTTCGGCAATCGACATCCAGGCGAGGCCGCCTTCCCGTGAGTCTGCGGAAGACTTGAGGCGCGAGCTTCGCATTGCGGTGCAGGAGCGCGATGATGCACAGAGCGCTCTGCGGCAGGCGGAGACCCGGAGCGAGCGATTGAGGGCTGAGCTCGAGGTGCTGCACGGGATTCACGAGCGCATGCTCGCCGACATCGATCGTCTAAAGGCCCGCATCCGGGAGACGGAGCTCGAGGTGAGGACGACTGGTCAATCGCGTCCGCCTGCCTGGGTCATGGTGCAACCGTTCGGGCCCCGGGACGACCTTCAGCGGCTCGAGGGGGTCGACCCGAGCCTGGAGCGCACGCTCAATCGCTTAGGCATCTATCATTTCCACCAGATCGCTAGGTTCGAGTCCTCGGATGTCGAATGGCTCCTCGAGCACGCCAAGGGCGTTCCGGAGCAGACGATTCGCGAGAGCTGGATTGCAGATGCGTCGCGCCTTGCCGGGGTGCAACGCAACTGAGCTCGACTACGAGGCCGCGTCGAGGGCGCGATCGGCAAGGCTGGTGAGCGCTTCACGTGCTCCTTCGAGATCGTGCTCCAAGTCCTCCACGACCGAGCGCGCTTCGTCTAACGCGCTGACCTTTTCGAGCTTGAAGCAGGTTGCCCCGAAGCGGCGCGCGCCCAACTGCTGACTACTACCCCGGACCATGTGTGCCGCTGCGCGCAGAGCCTTGAGATCACCGCGTTCGATCGCAGCTTTCATGCGAGCGATGCTCTGCTCCGCGGTGAGAAAGAAGCTGTCGATGACGTCGCAGATGAAGCCTGGCTCTTCCTCTTCGAGCTCGAGCAACTGCGCGGTGATGGTGGTGTCGAGCCCATCGGGCGGAAACTCCGAGACCCTTCCGCATGGCTGGGCCGCCCAGCGCAGGAGCGCTCTTTGCAACTGCTGTTGCGTGAACGGCTTGGACAGGTAGTCATCCATTCCGGCGGCAAACGCCGTCCTGCGGTCCCCGGTCATCGCGTGCGCCGTGAGCGCGATGATCGGAACTCGGTTTTGGCCCGACTCGCTCTCCCTCGCTCGCTGGGCTCGCGTGGCTTCGTAGCCGTCCATGTTCGGCATCTGTCCGTCCATGATCACGGCGGCGTAACGGTGCCCCTGTTGCAACGCCTCGAGTGCGGCTACGCCGTCGTTCACGGTGTCGACCTCGTATCCCAGCTTTTGCAGGTGTGCCCGGACGACCTTCCGGTTGATCTCGTTGTCTTCGGCGACGAGGATCCTCATCCCGTTCGATCCCAGCTCCTGCGGCGGCGCTGGTAGTGACGGACGGTCCATGGCATCGGGAACGCGCCGAGGGGAGCCGACGCGCTGGAGCGTCTCGAGAAGAGCGGCAATGATCTTGGCTCGCCGCAGAGGCTTCTCGACGTGAATGAGAATTCCGGCTTCGACCAACTCGCTGACTTCGTGCCGGTGCGAGCACAGTGCGACGATTGATGTCCCGTACTTCGAGCCCGCCGCGCCGAGCTCGACCGCCCGGCTTCTCCAATCTTTGCCCAGGCTGCGCAGGTCGACCATCGCCACGTTTGGATGCGGCGGGGCTCGCATGGAGCGGAGCGCGCCATCGAACGTCGTGGTCGCCACTGCATCCATCTGCCAGGACTGCAACTGCGCGCAAAGTGTCTCCCGTGCCCGGTTGTTGCCTTCGAGGACCAGTATCTTCATTCCGGCGAGTGCCTCGCTCACCGCCTTGAACTCCTCGCTGAGCCGTTCGTCGAGCTCGAATCGCGCCTCGAAGAAGAACACGCTTCCCTCTCCGGCGGTGCTCGTCATTTGAAGCTTCCCGCCCATCAGCTCGACGAGCTGCCGGCAGATCGGAAGCCCAAGACCGGTGCCGCCGTATTCGCGCGTCGTGGAAGTATCGGCTTGAGCGAACGGTCGGAAGATGCTCTGCGCCTGCTCCTCCGGGACACCCACGCCGGTGTCCGAGACGCTCATCTCCAAATTTGCATGCCAGGGGCCTCGATCGCGAACCCGAACGGCTACGATGACTTCGCCTTCCTTGGTGAACTTCAAAGCGTTGTTGACCAGGTTGGAGATCACCTGCCGAAGGCGAAGCGGGTCGCCGCAGACCTCGGACGGAACGTCGGGTCCGATCTGGGTGATCAGCTCGATGCCCTTGGCCTGCGCGGCCGACGCGTAATTCACGGCGATTTCCTCGATGGTCGAGACGATATCGAACGGGACCGATTCCAGCCGCATCTCGCCAGCGTCGATTTTCGACAGGTCGAGCAGGTCGTTCACGATCGACAAGAGGGTGCGACCCGAGTTGCGCACCTCACGCAGGTAGTCGTCTTGCGGGCTGGGCAGCGACGCCGGGTCGATCAACTGGAGCATGCCGAGGATGCCGTTGAGAGGCGTGCGCACCTCGTGACTCACGTTCGCCAAGAACTGCCCCTTGGCCTGGGCAGACGCCAGCGCTGCATCGCGTGCGCGAGCCAGGGTTCCCGCCTGCTCGGTAGCGAGAAGCCGCATCGTGTCGGCTTTCTTGGCCTGTTCATACAAGCCGAACATCAGCTGGCGGCGCGACCAGAGCACGAGACCGCCGACCACCGACGCTGCCCAGAGGTGGAACAAACCGAGACTGAATGCTGCGGGGCTGTAGCCGTACGCGAGCTGAAGCCAACCGGTGAACACCACCGCGAGCATGACGGCGAACATCGTGAAACGATAGAGCAGGGCGCCGGCGGCCACGGTCGCGATTGCGAGCGTGGTCGTATTGCTGATCGAGCCGCTGACCGCGAACATCGTGAGACCCATGCCTGCCGCGATCGAGATCGTCGACAGCGAGATCGGGGTGTCAAAACGGGGGTCGTCGACGCGCATGCCCGCCCAGACCACGAGACTGAGCGCAGAGGCGACAGCGCAGATGAGCACGTGCGGGGCGTTGGGCGTGAAGGGCGGCGAAACCAGGAATAGGACAGCTGCCGCGGCATAGATGAACGCCAAGACCGGTAACATGTGCGACAAGGCACCGAGCGAGCGAAGGCGCGTCTGTTCATCGCGCTCGCGCGCGTACCGTACCTCCGATGGCTCCCCGCGGACCTCGGGACGCTGGCCTTCCTCGTTCATCCCCAACTAGACAAGCTGCCCTAGCGGCAGGCCGTTGTCACAGGATCACCCAAAAAGACGAGAATTCGCACGTTCTCGACGGTGCTCCGTCTGCTTTTGAAAAGGGCTATTTCTGACAAGGTTTGGGGATGGTCGATCGGGCGCGGGCTGAGGTCGAGCTGGAGCAGCTCACCCAGGAGATTCGGTATCACGAGGCGGCGTATAGGGCTGGGGCGCCCGAGATCACGGATGCCGCGTTCGATGACCTGGTCGACCGGTACGAAGAGCTCGCGGACCTGCTGGGCATCGACCCGTCGGAGCGGCTCGATGCCCAACCGGGGCAAGATCACACTGCTGGCTTCGAGACGGTGGAGCACCGGGTTCCGATGCTCTCTCTGGAGAAGCTGTCTCCCAATCGGCGCGACAGCAGCGGTCAGCCGATGCCCATTTCCGATCAGTTGTCGGCTTGGTTCCGTCGGCGAAAGAAGGAAATCGAAATCGAGGCGCTTCGCGTCATCATCGAGCCGAAGGTCGATGGGATTTCGGTGTCCCTGCTCTACGTCGGCGGCGAGCTGGTTCGCGCGGTGACTCGCGGCGATGGTCGAAAGGGCGACGTGATCACCAAGCAGGTGAGCCAGCTCGGGACGGTGCCCATCGGGCTCCGGGGCGTCGACGACGCAGAGATGGAGATACGCGGCGAGCTCTACTGGCCACTCACCGAGTTCTCGCGTTTCAACGGGGCACTGGACAGGCCGTTGATCAACCCTCGTAACGGTTGCGCTGGAATGATGAAACGCAAGGATCCCGTCGGCCTCGAGGAGACCGGGATTCGCGCGTTCTTCTATCAGGTTGCATGGAGTCAGGGAGTCGACCTCCCGGATACACAGCGCGAAACGCTTCGATGGCTGCGCGAGCGCGGAGCCGACGTGTACCTCGACGAGGTTTTCCTGACCGATTCCGAGCAAGAGGCGCTCGAGTATTGCGAGGGCTACGACGCGCGCCGCAGCACGCTGAACTACGACATCGATGGCATGGTCATCAAAGTCGACGACCTTGGATTGTATTCGCGCCTGGGTGCTACGGGACACCACCCACACTGGGGCATCGCATACAAATTCCCACCCGAACGCAAGCCGACCAAGCTCCGCGACATCGAAGTCTCCGTCGGCAAGTCGGGCAAGCTGACGCCCGTCGCGATCCTCGAGCCGGTGTTCGTCTCCGGCACCACCGTGAGCCGTGCGTCCCTGCACAACTTCGTCGAGCTCGAGCGCAAGGACGTGCGCGTCGGGGACACGGTGCTCGTAGAGAAAGCCGGCGAGATCATCCCTCAGGTCGTCGAAGTCGACAAGACCAAGCGCAAGCGCGGCGCGAAGCGCTTCGTGCCGCCACAGACCTGTCCGACCTGCGGGACGGGGGTCGTGAGTGAAGAGATCCTGGTCTACTGCCCGAATCCGGCGTGTCCCGACCAGGTGCGTGAACGGCTTCGCCATTTCGCGAGTCGGCAGGCCATGGACATCGACGGGATGGGTGAGGTGCTGGTCGACCAGGTGGTCGACAAGCTTGGCGTCCGTTCGCCGGACGACTTGTTTCGACTCGATGTCGACTCGCTCGCCGGGCTGGAGCGAATGGGGAAGAAGAGCGCCGAGCGAGTCAAATCGGGCCTGCAGGCCGCCAAGGAGCGCGGCCTCGGTCGCGTGCTGAACGGGCTGGCAATTCGGCACGTGGGCGAAACCATGGCAGACGAGCTTGCTGCTCATTTCAAGAGCGCCGATGCGTTGCTCGCATTCGCGGCGCGATATGTGGCGGGGGATGAGGCCGCGGTCGAGACGGTGGCCCCTGCGAAGTCCGGCGACCGTGGCGTCATCGAGGGTCTCGCGCGCAAGTCCGCGGATAGCATCTTCAGCGAGCTCGATTCGCCCGCGGTGAGAAAGGTGTTTGCGGGGCTGGCGGAGGTCGGCGTGAACCTGAGTGCACGTGCGGCGGAAGTGCGCGAGGTGGAGGCCGTGGCTGGCAAGACGTTCGTGCTGACAGGGACCTTGCCAACGCTGAAGCGGGCGGACGCTGCGCAGCGCATCAAGGCTGCTGGGGGCAAAGTGTCCGGATCGGTGTCGAAGAAGACCGACTACGTGGTTGCCGGCGACGACCCGGGGAGCAAGCTCGACAAGGCGGTGGCGCTCGGCGTCGAGGTCATCGACGAAGCGGCGCTGCGAGCGCTGCTCGGTGACCATGTGTAGGCGTCACAACTCGGGCAGCGCGCGCGACAATCGGCGCAGCGCCTCTTCGATCTGATCGCGGCCGGTAGCAAAGCTGAAACGGACGAAGCCCTCGGCGGCTGCGCCGAAATCGCGGCCCGGGCCGAGCGCCACGTGCGCCTTGTCCAGGATGTCGAAAGCCAGCGTCAGGGAGTCGCGCTCTAAATGATGCATATCCACTAGGACGTAGAATGCGCCTGGTGGATCGATCGGGATCGACAGTCCCATGGCTCGAAGTCCGTCGATCAAGATCCGTCTCCGGACGGCATATTCCTGGCGCATGCGCTCGACATGCTCGGCGCCGTGCGCCAGCGCCGCAACGCCTGCCTGTTGAACGAATTGCGAGGTCGAGATGAAGAAGCTCTGCATCAAGCTTTGAAGGGGTCGCATCGCTTTCCTGGGTGCGATGAGATACCCCAGGCGAAATCCGGTCATGGCATAGCGCTTCGAGAATCCGTCGAGGATGTAGCAGTCCTCGGTGAAACCCAGCGGGGATGTCACGCGCACGCCGTCATAGGTGAGGCCGTCGTAGATCTCGTCGGAGAGGATCGGGATGCCGAGGCCGCTGAGGCCCTCGACGACCTCTTTGGGTTGGACCGCACCTGTTGGGTTGGCAGGGGTTGCGAGGAAGATCGCGCGCGTCCTCGGTGTGACCGCTTCGCGCACCTTGGCGACGTCCATCACGAAGCCGTCCTCGGGGCCGGTTGGGACCAGGACCGGGTTACCACCGCAGACCGCGATCATGTTTGGGTAGCAAGGGTAGTGTGGCGTTGCGAGGATCACTTCGTCCCCCGGGTCGACCAGGAGGTTCAGGCACAAGAGGATCGCAGGCGAGGTTCCGCTTGTGACCACGACCTGATCGGGGTTCACAGCGACCCCACGACGTGTCTCGCAGTCCTGCGCTATCGCCTGGCGCAACGTGAAGAGGCCTCGGCTGTCGGTATAGTGCGTCTCCCCCGACACCAGTGAATCGACCGCCGCTTGGACGGCCGCGGGGGGAGCGTCGAAGTCCGGTTCCCCGACGCCTAGCTGAACGATCGAGACGCCGGCGCGCGCCATGGCCATCCCGCGTTCCATGACCTCCATCGCTAGGAACGGCTCCACTTCCTGGGTACGCTTGGCGAACATGGGGACAGGCTGTACGGCCCTAACTGCCCGAGATCTAGCCGGATCTCAGGTACGGGCCTCGGATGAGATCGGAGGCGCGGCGATCTTTGGGTGAAAAGCCTTGGAATGTCAGGCGATTACGGGTATGGAGCGTGTCCCCTATGGTGTCGCTTGTCGTCATGGTGATCGGGAAGGATCGGCCGGGTCTGGTTGAGTCGGTGTCGGCCGCGGTGCAGGCGCACGGGGGGAGTTGGGTGGAGAGCAGGATGTCCCGGCTGGCGGGGCAGTTTGCGGGGATTCTGCGTGT
>JBAVOF010000621.1:0-30072 GCA_049691835.1 Polyangiales bacterium | reverse complement strand
GGCCCGGATACTTTGAACGCGCTTGCCTGCGTCACGGGAAAGGCGACCAGTCTGCATGGCGTCGACGGACGCCGCGAGGCGACCGGGTTGGGCGCTATCATCGCGCTCGAGCACTTCCTCTCAAACGAGGACGAGGTGAAGCCGCTCGCATTGGGAACCGGTTTGGCGGGGAAGCGCATCATCGTGTCAGGGCTCGGCAAGGTCGGACTTCACGCCGCGCGTGCCGCGATCGAACGGGACGCGATCGTCGTGGGTGTGTCGGTCAGTGACGGGGCCGTATACGACGAAGGCGGTCTCGACGTCGAATCCGTGCTTCTGCACCGCACCGAAACCGGCTCCTTAAGGGGCTTCGCAGGGGCTCGATACTTGGCAAATCCCGATGCCATCCTGGAGCAATCGTGCGACGTTCTCATCCCCGCTGCTCTGCAACACCAGATCACCGTGACCAATGCGCCGAAGCTCACCGCGAAGGTCATCGTCGAGGCCGCCAACGGACCGGTGGATCCGCAGGCAGATGCGATGCTGCGCGAGGCGGGAACGGTGGTGCTCCCCGACATCTACGCCAACGCCGGCGGCGTCGTCGTGTCGTACTTCGAGTGGATCAAGAACCTCTCCCACGTCAGCTTCGAGAGGATGACCCGTCGCTATCAGCAGATCTCGAACCAACGCATTGTCGACGTCCTCACCCGTCTGACGGGCAAGGTACTGCCTCCGGAGGACGTGGCACTGCTTCTGCAGGCACCAAACGAGATCGACTTCGTCCGTACGGCTCTGGAGAATACCATGGCGGTCTCCTACGAGAGATTGTACGACTCCTGGAAGCGGCGAGACCTCCCAGACTTGCGAACCTCCGCCTACCTCGTCGCGATCGAGAGCGTGGCAAACTCCTACACGCTCGACGGGATCTTCCCGTGACTGGCGCCAGTGCGCGTTCGGAAACACGGCGACCCTCTCCACCGCCTCTTCCGCTGCCGCCAATATCCCAGCATGCGACTGGAACTCGTGCCACGGGCCGTCGAATTGCTGCAAGGTGATGTCAACGCCCGATCCTCGGCATCGCGCCTCCAGCCGTGTCGAGTCATCGGAGAGGATCTCGTCGCTCCCCACCTGAGCCAGGATCGGGGAAAGCCCTGGTCCAGCAACCACCGATATGCCATCGATGCGTCGTGGAGCGCGGCGGGATGCGGATGCTCAGGTGCCAGCCGGCAGTTGGGCGAGTACACTCAAGCGCCCGTGGCAGCCGCGAGGTGCGTGATGAGACCTCGAAGGGTCTGCCAGCTGCCTCCGCAGTAGCCGCCCCCATGCAGATACAGGATCACGCGCTCGGGCGCGGTGGCCGCGGCCCGCGATGGCAGGTTTGCGCTGGACGCAACCCGCAGCCAGAGCCGCTGAAAGAATACCGGAAATGGCGGCCCAAGAAACGGCTTCAGTGCGAAGCGGATGATCTGTCGCAGAAGCGCCGCAGGGACTCGAACTGCCACGGTTCTTTCGCATAGCGCGCCTTGACCCTCCTACGACAGCAAGAGCTCGCCCGCACCGCGAACGGAACGCGTCTGACCGGTCCCCAAAATCGAATGCCCGTTCACGAACACCTGCTCGATGCCCGTCGGGGCGCCATCGCCGGACACGCTGGGGCGATCTCTCACCGCATTCCAGTCGAAGACGACGAGATCGGCAGCGAAGCCTTCTTCGAGACGGCCCCGATCGCGTAGGCGGAACCTCTTGGCCGCCGCACCTGTCATCTTGTGGACTGCTTGCTCGAGCGAAATGTTGCCGCGCTCGCGCGCATTGCTGAGAAATCTCGGAAACGTCCCAAACGCAGCGGGGTTCTGGTGCCCGCCGGGCTCCGGCCAGGAGTCAGACGCAAAGATGGCTGCTGGGTGCGTCATGAGCCGGTCGATGATCTCTTCGTTGTAGTAGCCGTGAAACAGCACACGTGCCTCCGCGTTGCTTTTGTCGAGCAGGTCGAGCATCGTCTCGAAGTTCGACTTGCCCGTGCGCCGAGCGATGTCCGGAATGAATCGTCCGTTGTGCTGCTCGTACTCGACGCAGCTCGCGTTGGTGACCTGCATCTGCGGATAGCCGAAACCTACGAGCCGAAAGCCAATCTCGGCCTCGAGCCGCAGACGCGTTCTGCGAACCGGATCGCGCAGGGCACCAGGCATGCGCGCCATGAACCACTCGGGAAGCAGCGTATTGAGCAGCGTCGCCCCGCACGAATACGGAAACATGTCGAAGCAAACGTCGACGCCATCGGCGATCGCTCGGTCGAAGAGCTCGATCGCTGCCTCCACAGTCTTCCAAGTTTTCGATCCCACGAAAATCAAGTGAGAGAACTGAAGTCGTACCCCGCTGCGGCGCGCCACCCCAAGGATGTCTTCGATTGCCTTCAGGTTGTGTGCCCGTCCGAACGGGATCATCGGATAGGTCCCCGAGAGCGCGGAGTAGGCCTTTGCATGAACCGTCAGCAGCTTGTCGTGTTGCTGCACCAAGCGTGCTACCTCGTCGAGCTCGTCGAGCTTCGCGAAGACACCAGGCTTGTATTGCAGACCCAGCGACACGCCCGCAGCACCTTCGTTCATGGCTCGGTCCAGGAGATCGAGCAGCCGGGCACGCTCGATTTCGCTCAGTGGTCGCGCTTCGAAGCCCGACAAGGATGTGCGCGCCGCTCCGTGGCCGACCAAATGAACGAAGTTGTGCGTCAGCCCAAGCTTATCGAGCACTTCGCAATACTCTGCAAAGCTATTCCAATCGAGGGTATCTCTCCCAGCCTTGAAGAGCGAACCCTCGAGCAAGCGCCTGTGCTTCGTCTCGGGATCGAATCCGAACGGGCTGAACCCGCAGTTACCGGCGACGAAGGTGGTAACCCCCTGTGCGGTGAACGAATCGAAGTGACGTGGATCGTCGCTTGCCGAGAAGAAGTCCATGTGCGAGTGCGCATCGATGAAACCTGGTGCGATGATCTTGCCAGTACAATCGATCGGCGTCCCCGCGTCGTCGGGAATGTCGCCGATAGCGCCAATGCGACCGCCATCGAGAAGCACACTTCCGGGTCGAGGTGAGGCGCCAGTGCCGTCGACGATGAGACCGCCGCGAAGAAGTGTCATGCGGCCATGTGCGCTCGCCGTCATCCGAAGCGCTGGGTTACCGCATTCTGGCGTTCCCCACAACGGCTTTCGCCGTGCGCGGACCAGCCGAGATCAGCTATCGTATGCTCGAGTATGAGCGCGCGGGGGAGAAACCACTACCGTATCGTGTTGACCGGCGGCCCAGGCGGCGGAAAAACCACCGCCGCGGATCTGTTCCGGCGCGAGATCGGTAGCAAGATCGTCATCGTCCCCGAGACTGCGACGATGTTGTTCACCGGAGGCTTCCCGCGGCTGGGAGAGCCGGAGGCACGGACCGCGACGCAGCGAGCGATCTACCACGCGCAAGTCGCCTTGGAAGACATCCAGTGCGCGCACTACCCTGGCCGAGTGCTCTTGTGCGACCGTGGAACGACCGACGGAGCAGCGTTCTGGCCTGATGATGCCATCCGGGGCTTCTTCGAGACCTTGGGGACCACGCTCGAGCGGGAGCTACATCGCTATGACGCGGTCCTTTTTTTCGAGTCCGCAGCCGTGGGAGACATCTCCATCGAGGGAGGCAACCCCGCACGCACCGAGAGCAACGAGGAGGCCCGGCGTCTGGACATGCGACTTCTGGGGCTCTGGTCGCAGCACCCGAATTTCCATTTCGTCCCGCACACCTCGTCGTTTTTCGCCAAACTCCAGGCCGGCCTGGTGCTGCTGCGCCAGATCATGGATGACAACGGCCTGCTCAAGCCAAGCTCATAAAATGGCCTGGCTAACCCATCTATACTAAATGGGGGTGATGGGGATGTTTCGACTGTTTGGCCGGCTGCGCCCAAGCCTTTGCTCGGCGCTGCTCACGCTTTGCCTATGGGTCAACTTGGCGTCGGGCTGCATCAGCCAGATGCAGAGCGACATCAAGGCCAACCAACAACGACTGGACTCTCTCGAAGAAGACCTCGAGGCCAAGCGCAAAGAGTTGGAGGAAGCCTTGGCCGAAGCGAGCCGCGTTCTTCGCCGCAACAGCGCCGACCAAGGCCTGCAAATCGAAGAGCTGCAACGGCGATTGGCGGTGATGGAAGGCGAGATCGCCGAGCTGCGCAACGAGAATACGGGATTCAGCCAGGCACAGGCGCAACGAACCCTCGAGCTTCAGCGACAATTGAGTGATGTCGCACGCGCGGCCGGCATGGACGTGGCGCTCGACCCTGCGGAGATTCCCCAAAGCAGGAATGCTCATTGGGAAGCGCTCACGAAGGCATACCGCATCAACAAGTATTCCTATACGCGTGGTCTCGGGCGCGCCTTCGTGGAACGGTACCCCAAGGACGAGGAAGCCGACAACGCGCAGTATATGATCGGCTCAAGCTACTTGAAGCAGGGGCAGGCCGCTGCGGCGCTGGGCGAGTTTCAGAAAGTGATCTCGACCTACCGAAACGGCGACGCTGTCGATGAAACGCTCTTCGACATGTCCCAAGCGTTCTTACAGGTTCGATCGTGCAACGACGCGGGGACGGCGCTCAAGGCACTGCTGAAGAACCACCCGCGCTCCCCGCTCGTCCCGGAGGCCAAGAAAGAGCTTCGAAAAGTGCGGGAGTTAGGCCACTCTGACTGCGATGATCGCTAGCGGCTCGCCGGTGTATTCGGCGGTTGGAGATAAATCGGAGAGGACCACGCGCGCTCTTGGTTCATGGAAAGGCAGTCGTCGTCGAATGGGGTGCGGTAGTCGCCGTAGCAGGGCTCGCACTGTTCACCCTCGCATCGGAGCAAGCCCGCGTTTACGGCCGGCGTCGGTTCTTGAATCGCGCGTACGTAGTACAAAACCTCGCGGCCCGTCGATCCATACCAAGGGTCTTCGAACTCGACGTCACAGACATCGGTCCCCGCAGGGCACGGAATCGTGAGCCAAGGATCCTCGATCAGATCTTCGATCGCCTCGGATTCTTTCAGTTGCCGTCCTATGCGCACCACCTCAATTCGGCTGATGCGCCGCCGTTCATCCGAAGGGCGGTAGCACTCTCCCGCGCAGATTCGCTCGATTCGTTCGGCCCCTAGGGCCTCGGTCACCTCGTCTGGGCAACCTGGACGCTGCACGAACGCGCCCGCCGCGCGAACGCGAAACTTCGGAGTGCCTTCGAACTCGAGCTGACTGCCCATCGGCGCGCGTTCCCGAGCGGAATTGATGAGATCGAACCAAAGCAAGATGCGATCGCCGGATGTTCCGTAGGCCTCTCGGTCGAACAACGCTTGCCAAATCGAGTCGCGAGTCCGCTCCGTCGCGTGCACCGCGACGAGCCCGCCAGTGAGAAAGAACGAAGCCTGCCGCTCCAGCCATACTCGTCGAAAGGGGGGCCTCGAAAACACGTCTTCCGGGGAAAGCGGGACGGACTCGTCGGTCTTCGCGGGGTTGCCGAACAAGATCTCGCTCCACTGCGCGTTCGTCGGCCCACGCGCTTCGGTCATTTTGCGTCGCTCGAACTCCTTGTAGCCGGTCCCCGGTCGGGCCGAGTGGTTGTCACTGGATGCGATGAAGCCGAGCGTCGTGTGCCGAGGTGCCCCAGGCTCCTCGAAGCTGCCGCGGGCCAAAATGTATTGCACCGATCCGCCCGGGCGATACTCGAAGCTCGGATCGAAGCAGTCGGTGCATTGTCCGCAGTTTCCCCATTCGGTCAGTTCGGTGCCCGGCAGGGTCAAGTGCCCGGCGACACCCACCTTCAGGTAGTTCTTGCGCGCTTCCTCCACCCGCGCATCGCACTGCTCCGACAGCGGGCTGTCGCAGCGGCTGCGGATGATCTCGCCGGCGCGCCAGCAACAAGGCTCGAATCCGGCGCTGGGCTCTGGACAGACCTCGCCCTGCTCTGTGCGCGCAACGGAGCGAAAGGGTCGATACTCCTCCGAGTTCCCGTGTCCGGAGAACACCTCGATCAGCTGCTGCCATTTCGGATTGTCGTGGCGAGCTTGCAACTGCTTGTCGTAGACGTAGCCGGCCGGGGTGTAAAACCCCCATGTGGTGCCGTGCGGAATCACCATCGCGTCGAAGCCCCATTCATCGAGCTTTCGAAAGAGCGCTTCGGGGGTGTCTGCAATCTCGCGACAATCCATGGGAAGCGTGGGCGAGGCGCCGTTGTCCGGGCAATTTGAAAGCCGCGCGATTTCCGACACGTGCGCGGTGACATCGTTGTACGGTTGCTGCTTCGGAAATGCGCGAAACGGAATCGAGATGTTGGCCCGTAGGGTCTTGAGGTCTCTGAACGCTTGCGAGGCGAGACCCGGCGCTGCGATGGGGCGCGCTGGCAGTTGATCGTCGTCCGTATCTTTGAAGATCACGTTGCGGTGTCCGAAGTGCGCCTCCGGCGTCGTTCCAATCTGCGTCCACTCGAACCCCGTGAACGCGACGAGGTCGGGCTGCTCACTTTCCGCGTCGACGGCGTTGCATTGACGCACCGAGTCTCGGACCATCGCCCAGGTGCGAGGTGTCAGCGCCTCCGCATGATCGGTGAGCGAGTAGAAATCCAGCTGTGAGCAGAACCGTGCGAAATCACAAGCGTCGGCTGGAGGATGCACGCCCTCCCCCCCCATCAATGGCAAGCTCCATTGGAATGCATCGACTGAAAGGGTCGTGTGCACGTGCAGGTCGCCAAAGAGGATCCGCCGTTCCGAGTCGACCGCGAGAGAGCGCTGTGTTTCTTCACGCGCGCGCAAGATGCCTCGGTCGAGGGGCGCGACGGTGATCTCTCCGTCTGGATGAAGATTCCCACCACCGAGAACGACCCAGAGGCCGACAACGGCCAAGAGCACAAGCACGCCAGCGGCGAGGCACCCCCGCTTCCAGATCGCCATGGCGACCGAGCATAGAGGCCCAAGCCCCCGCAGCAAAGTGGTTTCGTGGGCTCAGCGCGCCCAGCGGACGGTCTCGGCCTCGCCGGAGATCACTTGGTTCTGGTCGAGTCCGTTTTGCCCGGAAAGATAGACTCCGGGCGAGCCCCGTCGGTTGGACGCAAACGCGATCAAACGGCAGTCCGGTGAGAAAGCGGGGTCCTTGTTGTCGCCCTGGCCCTGTGTGAGCCGCTTGTACTCCTGGGTTTCCAGATTGACGGTGAAGATGTCGAAGTTGCTGTCGCGCCCGCTGAACGCGATGAGGGGCTGTTTTGGATCCTGGCACCAAACGGGCGTCTGGTTGTGATTCCCGCGGAACGTCACACGCTGCACATTCGTCCCGTCATTCTTCATGGTGAACACCTGGGGGCTGCCGTGTCGGTCCGACACGAACGCGAGCTTTCCGTTGGGGCCGCAGGTGGGGCTCACATCGATCGCACGGCTCCGTGTGAGACGCCGCAGGCCCGTGCCATCGAGATTCGAGCTGTAGATCTCAAAATCACCCGCGAGTGATGACGCGAAGTAGATGCGGTCGCCGCAAATCGCAGGCGCCATGCTGATGCCACTTTTTCCGATCACCCGCTTGCCTCCGACGCGAGTGTTCGTGATGAACATCCCCTGCTTCGTCATGCGCGTGTACCAGATCGCGCCTTTCCCAAATGAAGGAAGCATCGACACGCCTCCCCCGCTCGACACCACTCGAGCCCCATAACCATCCATCCCAGCGGCGTACACGCTCTTCCGCCCCGGTCCGTGCTTGCGAGCGAACGCGATCTCGGTTCCGAAGGGACCGTAGGTGCCCGTCACGATTCCAATCACCTCGTTGGCGAAGGTGTGCATCCACTTTCGGAGCTCGGTTGCGGAGCCGTGGTAGGTGCGAACGAGCGCCGGCACCGCGCCTCGACTCGCCTGGTAGAAGCGAAGCTCGACGCTGAGCGCCGTTTCGTTTCCAAACATCTGGCCCTTGATGACCCCGTTGGCGCCCAACACGGACCAGGCGCCGAGGTCGACCCCGAGACCCTCGCTTACGTAGTCGTGCCGGACCGACTGGGGGCCGATGACACGGAATCCGGGCATCAGTCGGAAATCATTTTGCAGAACTGCACCGCCGTTCGCGGCGTGTTGGGCGGGCTCCCCAATCAGGTTTGGAATGCCGATGCGAAACACCTCTTCGCTTGGCGCGTCGATGTCGACGACGATCTTGTCCTCGGGTAGTGGTGGCGGTTCTTCCTCACCGACCGCCGGCGATGCAGTAAGAACGGCTGGCCCCACTGCGAGCGCTACCGCCAGAACCCCCCAAAGCCATCGCCGTCGAAATACGATCAAAGTCATGTTGAACCTCAACGGGCGTGTCGCCCAAAGAAACGCAGCGAAATTGTTTCGCCCAAGATCCGGTTTGCCACCGAATCTGGCGGCGCCGGAAGGTCTGCCCCCTCCGCTTGAGCCATCCTCCGACGAACGGATTCGTCGAACGCTTCATTCCCGCTCGGGCGGGTGACTTCGTACGCGCCAACACGCCCGTCCTTGGTGATCGATAGCTCGATCACGCAAGTGAGCTTCTGTAGCTCCTCATCGGTAATCAAGGTCGGCACCTGCCAGCCACTCCGGAAGTACGAATACAGCTTGCCCAGGTAGATTTCCAGATCGTTACCGCTGGACTTCGTGCCTTCGATGATCCCGTCCGGATCCCCCTCGAGCTCCGGCCCCTTGGTCAGGTCCGAAATCGCGCCCGCGCGCTCCCCGAGCTGTGAGAGCAGATCCTCGTCACGTTCTTTCCGCGTCTCTTTTGGCTTGGCGAGGCCCTTTTCCTGCTTGCCGGTCGGCACTGCAGCGATCGGCTCGGACTCGGGCGCTTGAGGCACGGGCGCGGTTTGCTCCGCATCCCGAACTTCCTTGCTAGGCAGCCTGCGAGGCTCTTTGCGCTTGCCGAGGCGCACGAACCGGGTCTCGATCACTTCGATCGGGACCGGCGGCAGGTCATCCACGGTGGTTCCGAAGATCGATCGCATCTCGCCGAAAACCAAAGCACTTAGCAAGGCGAGCGCGGGAATTGCAACAAACACACCCAGTGTGAACCCGACGCCGCCGGCAATTTCCATCAGCGTCGGCTGCTCCGTCTCGAGAAGAGAGAGCGCCTGCCAGTCGCTTGCTTCGGTCATCACCTATCTCGGCTCTCGGGTCAGCGGATCGGTGACCAGCCCCATCTTTCCGATGCCCGCCTGGCGAATGAGGGCAAGCACCTGGGCGACGACACCATATGGGACCTCCTCGTCCGCTTGGACGAAGACCTCGTCGACATTGCGAATCCGCTCGTCTGTCACGAGTCGCTCTCGCAGGACATCGAGCGAGACCTCCTCTTCGAAAAGAAAAATGCGCTGGTCTCGCTGGACGGTGATCAGCGGATGATCCTGATCGATGTCCATGCGTGGTGCATCGGCTTTCGGAAGCTCTACATCGACCCCCGTCGTGAGCATCGGGGCGGCCACCATGAAGATGATCAGCAAGACCAACATCACATCGACCAGCGGCGTGACGTTGATTTCGCTGAGCGTGTGGCTCCGTCCCCCGCCGTCGTTCGAAAACGCCATGGCTACTCGACCAAGAGATGACGCCGAATGATGTTCAGGAAGTCGCTCGAAAACGCTTCCGTCTCACTGTCCACCACGCGAATGCGTCGGACGAAGTAGTTGTATGCCATCACGGCGGGAATGGCGGCAGCAAGGCCGATCGCCGTCGCGATGAGTGCTTCGGCGATGCCCGGCGCGACGACGTCCAAGCCAGCGCTCTTCTCCCCGTGGATGGCGATGAATGAATTCATCACGCCCCAGACGGTGCCAAACAGGCCTATGAACGGCGCGGTCGAGGCGGTGGTTGCCAAGAACGAGACCTTGTTCTCCAGTCGGGTCAGCTCTGCGCTCTGCGCCCGGCGAAGAGCACGCTGCACGTTCTCGACGTCGGCTTTGGTAGGCCGTCCCGTTCGGGCGATTCGAGCAAGCTCACGGTACCCCGCGCGAAACACGGTCGCTATCGGCGAACGGTCGTAGTTCGCGGACAGGCCGTGGATGTCGTTCATCGCCTTGGCGTTCCATGTTCGTGTCTTCTCCTCGGTCCAAAAAAGCCGCAGGAATGCTCGGCTCTGGTCGGTCACTTGCTTGAGCCGGATCCATTTGGCTCCGATGATGTACAGGCACATCACCAACATGAAGACCAGAATCACGAGAACGAACTGCACGACCGCGGAGGCGCCGACGACCAGTTGCCAAGGATTGAGTTGTTCCGGTGCGCCCGTCTGAAGGAAGACCGAAAGCATCAAGAGCTACCCCCCACGAACACACCTTACCAACGCGTCAGTTCTCCGAACCCGTCACGTTACGATCGCGGGCCCAACTGGCCTCATCGGTTCCGGTCGCCATTTCCTCGCCCACCGAGGTGACGGAGATTTGGCCGGTCGCCATGCCGAGCGAGCTCATGTAGCTCCGTACCGATTTGGCACGACGGTCACCGAGTGCAATGTTGTACTCCTCGGTGCCCCGCGGGTCACAGGCACCCGTCAGGAGAATTCGCACGTTGGGGTTCTGGTTGCGGTAGCATTCCACCGCCGATTGGATGGCCGCGCGTGCGCTGCTGTCGAGCTCAGACGAGTCGAATGCAAAGTACACGGTTTCCAAGACACAGGCCTCCTCGACCGGCTCAACCTCGACTTCGGGTTCCGGCTCGGGCATCTCGTAGCCGGTCGTCACTTCGGGTTCCGGCTCCTTCGCGTCCTTCTTGCACCCGATCGACATGATCGCGAAAACGGTGAAGCACACCAGGACAGTGAGAGATGTGTTGAGTTGTCTCTTCATGGAATTCCTCTTCCTTCCCCTCTGACCCCAGAGAGCAGGGGCGCCAGCATAACCCCAGGATAGTCGCGCGCAATTATTCTCATATTCCTGCGGGGTCAAGCGGTACAGTTTTTCGTCAACTTCTACCTGGAAGTCGTTTGCCAGGGTTAAGGATGTGACTAAATGTAAGCCCTGGAGCCCGAATGACCCCTCGTTCTCTTTCCTCGCTCGCGCTTGTGACAGTACTGTGCGCCGCATGCAACGGGACAAAGCCGAGAAGCGAGCGCGGTTCGCCGACCCCGGAAATCCGCCAGGGAGAGGCCAGCGGCGCCGACCACGGGTTCCCCGATCCCCAGACATATGCCCAGCACCTCGACGATCCGGGCAGGGACCAGTGGCAAAAACCCAAGGAAGTTCTCAGGCTGCTCGAATGCCTTCCTGGAATGACGGCTGTGGACCTCGGAGCCGGAACGGGGTATTTCATCGACTACTTGTCGCAGGCGGTCGGTCCCGAAGGCCGGGTCCTCGCTCTCGATCCTGACCGGTCGATGATCGACGCTCTGTACGAGCGGATCGCACGAGAGGGCCTTCAGAACGTTCGGCCTGAAAAGGTCGCCCCGGACGATCCGGCGCTTGCATTGCGCTCCGTCGATCGCGTTCTGGTCGTCAATACCTGGCACCACATTTCCAAACGGGTCGGCTACGCCCGAAAGCTTCTGAGCGCCCTGCGCCCCGGCGGCCTGCTACTAATCGTGGACTTCACGATGGATAGTCCGGAGGGTCCTCCGCCTCATCGAAGGCTCACCCGCGATACCGTCCTGCGCGAGCTCGAGACCGCCGGCTTTGCCGCCGCGGTGATCGAGGAGTCGTTGCCTTATCAGTACGCAGTGGCCGGCCGCGCGCCCTAGGCCGGTCGGCTTCTGCGTCGAATCGCATGCATGACCTTGAGACCGACCGCCGTAGCGATCATCGCCAAGCGGCTTCGCACCGTGCGCAGACGACTTCCGTAAGCCGATCTAGATGGCAGCGAGATCCAGAGGCGCAACAAGTGACGCTTGAGCTCGGGCTCTGCATGATCCTCATACGCGGTGCGGGCATGAAGCACTGTATGGTTTGATAGAAACTGCACGTCCCCGGGTTCCAGGCTCATGTCGAGATACAAGTCTGGCGACCCAGCGATCTCGTTGTAGAGGTCGAGAACCAGACGGTCCCCTTCGGACAGCATCGGCCGGCCCCCGAAGTCGAGCGCGGACCGGAAGTAGTCCGTATGGTAGAAGGTCCGCAATCGGCCTGCATCGAACCGGCACGGGCGCACAAGGAGATACTGCACCCCACCCTCCCCCTTGGTGTCCATCGCGAACGGCTCGTAGAGACGGTCGATCAGGTCGGGCCGCTGCCGTAGGAACTCGTTGTACACAGACACAGAGCTGACGATCCGGCTCTGACCGCCCCACTTGGCCTCGTGCAGGCACAAGAGCCCTACCACATCGGCGGCATCGCAGTGAAAGTTGATGTTCACGTTCGTCCGGTAGTGACGGACCTCATCGGGGTCTGCTCCGGTGTCACGGACATGCCCCAGCAAGTCAGCCTCCGGATTCTGGGCGCCGGGGATCCCGAAGTGCTGCCCAATGCACCAGAAGACCATCTCCGAGTCGCTCTGCGACCAGCGTGCAACGGGTAACCCTCGAATCACTTGGAACCCGCGCCCGACGCTCACCTCCCGCCTCCACCGGGCAATCTTGTCCGAGAGCGTGGGTAGAGGGAACTGCTCCTTGGTGAGCGTTCTAAGCGGCCGTGCTGTGCGTTTGGCCGCAGCGAGCGCCCGCTCTATCTCGGCCACGTCCGCGGCCGTGAGCGTCTCGCGCCACTCGTCTTGGAGGCCGAGCTCGGAGCTCTTCCATGCGGCCGCGGTCTGCAGCGGTTGGCGAAGCACGCGCTCGTGCGGCCGCGCGAAGTAGTGAATAGTCTGGGCGGTGAGGCTCTTGTACACGACCGGTTCCTCGGGAGTCTAACGCGTGCGGGTCGATGGAGTCACCGATGGCGGGTGGCGCTCGAAATGCGCGCATTATTTGCGCCACCCTAGCGTCTCCAAGGCCACGACTTATATGGATGTCGGAGGCATTCGATGAACGATCCAGGTTATGCTTTTTCCAAGCAGCTCGATGGCGTTTCGGTAGACGAAGCGCTCGCGAAGGTGACAGAGGCGCTCAAAGCCAACGGTTTCGGCGTGCTGACGAAGATCGACGTGAGAGAAACCCTGAAGAACAAGCTCGACGTCGACTTTCGTCCTTACGTGATTCTGGGCGCCTGCAACCCGAAGCTCGCGCACAAGGCACTACAAGGCGAACCGATGATCGGCCTGCTGCTGCCCTGCAACGTCGTCGTGCAGGAGTCCGACGGCGGCGCCCTCGTCTCGTTTGCCGATCCAAAGGCCATGTTCGAGCTCGCACCCCACGCGCCGATTGAAGACGTCGCCGCCGAGGCGCGCAGACTCCTCGAGTCGGCGCGGGATCAGCTCTGAGCTACCCGATCGCCTCGATACGCGCTGCAACGTGCTTGTGCCAGGGGGTGCCGGCGAGCCAATCCCGGTCTTCACTGGCTGTGAGCTCGTTGGGTGCGACGCCGGTCTGGACGCGGTTGCCGTGGCTCGACGTGTGGTCGAGCCCGAGCCCGTTTGGAAGCGACACATGACCGGGCTGCATCATATCCGACACCTCAATCGAGACATTGGCGAACCCGCGCTTGGTGGTCAGCCGAACGAAATCGCCGTCGGTTACTCCGAGTTGATGCGCGTCGCCCGGGTTGATGCGTAGGGACCCTTTCGGATCCTTTTTTCGCCACTCGGGGTCTCGCAGGATCGTGTTGGCCGTAAACGAGCGCCGCTCCCCGGCCGACAAGACGAACGGGAACTCGCTATCCTCGGCGCCAGGGGTTGCGTCCGCAAGGCTCCCGAGCTCTTGCAAGAGCTCGGGAATCGAGGCTTGGATCCTGCCCCCCGGGGTCTTCACTCGTGTCCAACTCTCCTCGTAACCGTCCACGGAGAAAACGACCCCCGAGGGATTCCCGATAATCGTATCGAAGAGCTTCTCCGGCGGTTCGAACCCGGTTCCCTCGAATCCCGCCCGACGAAGTGAGTCCGGATACTCTGCCGCAAACTGATGCACTAGTCCCCAGACCACGGCCGCTGACTGGAGACCGGGCGGCAGATGTGGGCCCAACGTTCGATAAAGGATGACGGGAGCTAGCGGCGCAAGCCTTGCGTTGGTGAGAACGGTGCTGAAGAACACGGGGATGAACGCGGCACGTCCCCGTGCGGCGGCCGCGTGCAACGGCGCAAGATCTTCGTCGCTGTAGGCGCCAAGCGCCTCGCAGAGCCGGGCATGGATCTCCGGCTCCGGCAACACGCCCTCGGGGGCATCGAGCACCGGTTGACGAAGGTGGAAGTAGTTGGCCGGGAACTCGAAATTGAAAAACGTCGCCTCGGCTTTTTCATACTGGGTCGGCGTGGGGAGAATGTAGTCCGCGAGGCGTGCGGTTTCCGTCATCGCAATGTCGATCACCACGAGCGTGTCGAGAGAGCTGAGCGCCTCGCGCATGCGGCGGCTGTCCGCGAGCGAGTGCGCCGGGTTCGCGCTTTCGACGATCATGGCGCGATAGCGTTGAGGATGATCGGTCAGGATCTCGTCGGCGATCGAATTGCAGGGCGTCAGCCCAGAAATGATGCGATCGCCGGTCACAGGCGTGCGTTTGTCCTCCACTCCGCCCGCCAGCTTGTCCAGCTTGCCTGCAACGCTCACGATCGGTGCGGGCACGTACTGGGCGCCGCGCTTGCTGAAGTTTCCAGTCAGCACCCAAAGAAGCTTGTTGAGGTAGCTGTTCAGCGTCGAGTGGCGGTTCATTTGAATGCCCAGGTCCTCGAACACAGCCACGCTCCCCGCTTCGCCGATGCGGCGCACGGCCTGGCGCACGAGGGTCTCCGGCACACCTGAGACGGCGCAATACTGCGCAACGGGGATCTCTAGAAACGCGGTGAGCACGTCTTCAGCCCCGTCCACGTGCTCCCGGAGCCAAGCGTGATCGACTCGATCCTCCTGAACCAGAGCACCGCCTAGTGCCGCGAGCAGCCATGCGTCGGTCCCCGGCTTGACCTGCAGGTGGATGTCAGCGAGCTCGGCCGTTTCCGTCCGGCGGGGGTCGATGACGATCAAGCTTCGCTTGGGGTCCTTGGCGATCTCCTTGAGCGTGACGCGTGCCCGGGGGATTCCATGGGATTGCCAGGGGTTCTTGCCGATGAAGAGCCCGACCTCGCAATGCTCGAAATCGCCCCTCGTCACCGTGCCCATCATGCGCCCTGCAACCCAGAATTCGCCGGTCTTCTCCTGCGCCAGCGCGCTGGAGCGATATCGCGAACCGATCACGCGACGGGTCGCCGCCGAGTACGCGGCCGGGAGATGATTACCCTGGCCGCCACCGCCGAAATAAAAAATGGTCTCGCCGCCATGCGCGTCACGAACACGCGCGAGGCGGGCGGCAACTTCGACGATCGCGGTGTCCCAGTCGATTTCCTCGAAAGTCCCATCCGGCCGACGTCGAAGCGGCTGCGTTATCCGATCGGGGCCGTTCTGGTAGTAGTCGAGGCGGTGCGGTTTCTCACAGGCATATCCCTGCGATGCGGGGTGCGCTTTGTCGCCACGGATTCGGGTTAAGTGCCGGCCCCCGTCCCCTCCCACCTGAACCTCAAGGCCGCAGTTGCACTCGCACAGGATGCACGCCGTTTTCTTCCAGACACCGGACATAGGCAACCTCGTTGTTCCGCCGTTGACGATCTGTGGTAATCGTAGTCCCATCGGTCTCGCAGCGTAAGCACTGTTTGAGCCTGCAATTTGCCAGGGCCTCCTGCGGGTTGGGGCCCGCCAGAGCTCGAACTACTGCTATGAGACCCTCGATGGACGAGCTACCGCAGCACCTGCTCTTCTACGACGGCGTCTGCGCGATGTGTAACGGCATCGTCAAGCATATGCTGCGCGTCGACAGAGACCGGGTGTTTCACTTCGCTCCGCTCCAAGGGGAGACGGCCGATCTCGCGCGTCGACTCTATCCCGAGTTCCCGGTGGAACTCGAGACCGTGGTCTACGTTCGACGGGGTCAGGTGTTCCTTCGCTCACGAGCGGCGGCTCTCGCCATGCGGGAACTGCCGTACCCGAGCAAGGCACTTTCCTGGTTCCGGTTCCTGCCGGTCTGGTTGACGGATTTCTTCTACGGAATCGTCGCCCGCACACGCTACCGTGTGTTCGGCAAGTACGACCGCTGTCCGCTTCCGCCTGCGGAGGAACGCGCACGGTTTCTTCCCTAGGTCCCGCGGGGCACAAAGATGTAAGCAAATGTCTCACCTGTTTGGGGACCAGCGCCTCGATTGCTAAGTTGGGAAGACGATGGGGGCTCGTACTTGGCTTATCGCGCTGCTCGCACTCGCCCTGGGCTGTGAGGGAATGATCGAGACCAGTGACGGCGTGGGTCCGCAGCGTGACTTGGACGCGGGAGCGAATCCCGACCCGGCGCCGGACGCATCGATCGGGGATGCGAGCCTTCCGGATGGTGGCTCGGCGCCAGACGCCGGGACGCAAGCCGACGCTGGGATGGCGGGCGATGCGGGGCCGTGCGCTGACGGACCACTGGCCACGCCGATCCCAAATTGCAGCCCCGCGCCGATGCCGAGCAGCGGCGACATGCACGAAGACTGCGTGGCTCGCATCAATCAGTTCCGCTGGGAGTGCCAGTGCCTCCCTCCGCTGAGCCGCTGGGCTGACGGCGAGAGCTGCACTGACGGCAACGCAGAATACGACAGCGTGAATGGGGTTCACGCAAGCTTTTACGACTTGCCCTGCGGCACTGGCGGCCGCGCTCAGAACGAGTGCCCTGGCTGGCCCTCCAACAGCCAGGTCATCACGAGCTGCCTCCGTACGATGTGGGATGAAGGACCGGAGGACGGAAACCCGAACACCGTCAACGGGCACTACGAAAGCATGGCCTCGACGTCGTACACGCGAGTCGCCTGCGGTTTCTTTACGACGCCGTCCGGCACGGTCTGGGGCGTTCAGAACTTCGACTGAGGGGACGGGCATGGGCGGTACAAGAACCACACTATGGATGCTGTGTTTGCTCGCTGCTGGATGCGGCGAGGTATTTGGGGCGCCAGGAACGGGCGGCACCCCGGGCGACCCACGCTGGACCGCAGACTGCGGCAACGGACCGCTCGATGCCCCGCTTGCGGGCTGCGAACCGGAGCCGTTGCCAAGCACGGGCGACCCATACGCGGACTGCGTCACACGCATCAACCAGCTGCGCTGGGAATGCCAATGTCTCCCGGCGCTCGAACGATGGACCGAAGCCGAAGACTGCGCCGACCAGCAGGCCGAGTACGACAGCACGCGGCCCCCACACTCTGGTTTCAGGGACGAGATCTGCTCGCCTCGGGGTTGGGCGCAGAACGAATGCCCGGGTTGGCGCTCGGCCGACCAGGTCATCACGGGCTGCATTCAGGCTATGTGGGATGAGGGGCCGGGAGAGCCGTACTCGGCACACGGCCACTACATCAACATGACGAACGCTTCGTACAGCATGGTCGCATGCGGTTTCTACCAAACCGGCGACGGTGGCGTCTGGTCGGTTCAGAACTTCCAGTAGTTTGCGGGGCTGCCTACTTTGCGGGCGGAGTCCAGGCGGTCGCCGCCAGGTCGCCCTCCTCGAGCCCGAGCCAAATCCGCAGTTGCTTCAACATGAACTCGGCGCCTTCACGCGAGGAAAGGTCCACCCGGTAGGTGTTGATGTAGCGAACGCTTTCCTTGAGCCAAAGGTCCCAGGCCTCCTTCGAAACCTTCTCGTAGACGAGCTTGCCCATCTCGTTTGGGAAGGGCGGCTTGGCGAGACCCGGAAGCTCCCGGCCGAGCTTGATGCAATGGACTAGACGGTTTGGATCGGCTTCCGGCATGGCTCTGGGAAAACGTAGCACCGGACCCGGCGCTGGCTACCCCAGAATACGGAACAAAGAGCGGAGCATTTGATAGGTGAGGCCCCAGACGACGCGGCCATCGACGTCGTACGCGGGGAAGTCGATCTGCGTACCTTGCCATCGGTAGGGGCGGACGGTGTCGACGTCGCCACGATACAAGGGTAGCAAGGGGGCCCAGAGAGCCTCGGCCACTTCCTGGGCCTGGAGTCGGATCGGCGATTGACCATGTACCTCGAAGACAAACGGACGGATGACGGTTTCTTGCGGCTTGCCTCGTGCGATCGCCTGCAGGTCGTCGAGCTGTCCGATATTTTCGGCTTGCCGCGACAAATCCAGACCGACCTCCTCGCGCGTCTCTCGAATCGCGGTGTCCAGGAGCGTCGTATCGCCCGTCGCCTGCCGACCGCCTGGAAACGCCATGTGTCCCGACCAGGGATCGCTCGGATGCTCCGCCCGCCGAATGAAGAGCACTTCCGGCCCCGCGGCCGCCTCGCGCAGTAGCACCGCGACTGCGGCCCACTTCTCGTGCTCTGCGAGCTCTTGGGGCGTCCGCCCTTCGAGCACGCTTCGAACATCCGGCATTCCGACAATGGTCATCGCGACTAGTCGATGATTTCGTAGCGAAAGTCCTCGATGACTGGGTTGGCCAGGAGCTTCTCGCACATGGTTTGAATATGGGACTCGGCGGACGCTTTGTCGTCGCCATCGAGCTCGAGCTCGATGAGCTTACCCACGCGCGCCGTTTTCACTTCGCCGAAACCGAGAGAGCCGAGTGAACGTCGGACGGCATCGCCCTGCGGATCCAAGACCTCACGCTTGAGTGTGACGAAAATGTTCGCTTTCATGATGCCTCCAAGCCTAGGTTTTTCGCGATGCGCGGCAATGGGTCCCTGGTATCGGGGTTGAACGCCGTGCCGCGAATTTGATCGCACGCTTGAATGTACCGGCGGGACGCCTCCACGCGCACTTCGTCCGGAATCGTCGGCACGGGGCCCTCACCTCTGTACCCACGGCTCGCGAGCCAGCGCCGAACGTACTCTTTGTCGAAGCTTTCCGGATCTTCGCCCTTCTCGAAGCGCTCAGCGTAGCTGTTTGCATACCAAAACCGCGACGAATCCGGGGTGTGGATCTCGTCGATGACGACGATCTTGCCATCGGGCGTCTTGCCGAATTCGTACTTCGTGTCGACCAGTATTAGGCCGCGCTCCGCGCAAATCTGCTGACCTCGTGCGAAAAGCGCCATCGCATATGCCGCGGCTTCGTCGAAGTCTGCAGCGCTGATGCGGCCCATCGACAAGATCTCCTGGCGGGACACGGAGACGTCGTGGTCACCTTTGTCGGCCTTGGTGCTGGGCGTGAGGATCGGATCCGGCAATCTCTGATGTTTCTTGAGCCCGTCGGGGAGCTCGTGACCGCAGAACACCCGCATGCCTTGTTCGTAGTGGGTCCAGATGCTCGTGGAGGTCACACCGGTAATGTAAGCGCGAACGACCATCTCGACTGGGAGCGGCACGCACTCGATTCCAACCATGACGTTGGGGTCCGGCACCTCCACGACGTGATTGGGGACGATGCCCTCGGTCTCATCGAACCACCAGGCCGCAAGCCCGTTCAACACCTGCCCCTTGTAAGGGAGGGTCCCGAGCACACGGTCGAACGCGCTGATGCGGTCGGTTACGATGATGATTCGTTTACCGTCTGCGGTGTAGCAGTCGCGGACCTTGCCTTCGTACTTGTGGCCAAGCGACTCGAAGTCGGTTCTGTCGAGGGTCTTTGAAAGCCCTTCCTGCAGCGTCTCCGGCGAGACGGTCATCTCAATCTCCTTTCAAGACGCGATCGATGATCGCGTCAACATGGGCAATGGCGTGATTCAATTCGAACTCGCGATCGATCTCTTCCGCTGAGAGATGCTCGCGGATCTCCGCGTCATCTCGAAGGAGAGCCCGGAAGTCACCCTCTCCTTCGAAAGCTCTCATCGCGTTGCGCTGGACCAGGACGTACGCCTCTTGCCGTCCGAGGCCCTGCCCGACGAGTGCCAGTAGGATGCCCTCGCTTGCCCAGAGGCCTCCGGTCTGATCGAGGTTCTTCCGCAGCCGCTCGGGGTAGACGACCAGATCGGCGACCACCGCGCGGACGCGATCCAACATGAAGGCCAGCGTCGCGGTCGCGTCGGGCAGCATCATGCGTTCGACCGAGGAATGACTGATGTCCCGTTCGTGCCACAACGCAACATTCTCGAGCGCGGGAATCACGGCCGCCCGCACGACGCGACCGAGCCCACAGAGGTTCTCGCTCAGCACGGGGTTTCGCTTGTGCGGCATGGCGCTCGAGCCCTTCTGACCTTTCTTGAAATGCTCTTCGGCTTCGCCGACCTCTGTTCTTTGCCAGTGGCGAACGTTGGTAGCAAACCGCTCGACGCCCGCGGCGATGACGCCGAGCGACGCGACGTACGCCGCGTGCCGATCGCGGGCGACGACCTGTGTCGACGCGGTCTCCGGGCGCAAGCCGAGCGAACCGAGGGCCTCCGCCTCGATGGCAGGCGTGAGGTGGGCGTAGGTTCCGACCGCGCCAGCGATCTTGCCTACTGCGATCTCTTCGCGTGCCACCAAGAGACGTTTCCGTCCGCGGGCAAGCTCTGCGAAGTGTCCTGCCAATATCAGCCCAAACGTCACGGGCTCGGCGTGAATCCCATGTGACCGGCCAATGGCCGGCGTGCGACGGTGCTCCTCGATCCGCACGCGGAGCGCCTCGAGCACCCCGTCCAATTGAACCAGCAGCTTATCGGTCGCCTCGACCAGAAGCAGAGCCAAGGACGAATCGAGCACGTCCGAAGAGGTCATTCCTCGGTGCAGCCACCGAGCCGGCTCCCCTGCGATCGCTTCGACGTGAGTCAGAAACGCGATCACGTCGTGGCGCGTCTCTTTCTCGATTTCGTCGATTGCATCGGGGTCGAGCTGGTCGCGAAACTGGCTCACCTGGTCGGCGGTTCCCACCGGAACGATTCCGGCGCCCTCCATGGCACGGCAAGCGGCAAGCTCGACATCGAACCAGGCCTCGTACTTGCGTCTTTGGGACCAGAGATCGAGGAATTCGGAAGGGCTGTAGCGTGGAATCATTATGCGCGGCGAAGCTAGCAGACGGGCCGCCCCGATGCGACCGGGGAGGGCAAGCTCGGCTTAGGTGCTGAAGTTCCAGGCTTTGCGTACTTCGATGCGCGGAGCGGCGTAATCATCGACGTACGCGCGATGAGCCGGGTCGACCATGTATTCTTGCACGTCATCCATCGTATCGAACCGAACGACGATGCTGATGTCCCAGCTCGCTGCCGATGCCGCGTCAGCGGGAACACCCACGGAGACGGCACGAACACTCCGCAATGCTCCGAGGTCTGCCCGTGTTCGCTCGGCGATCTCGGCGCGCGAGCTATCGTTGCAGTATTGGGCCTTCAGTTTGTACAGCACGATTCGTTCGATCATCGCCCTACCCGATTCCTGCCAGTCGACACGCGATTCCCGCCAAGTGTGGCACCGCAGCACCAAACATCGCTGCCTCCGTGGAGCTGGCGTTCCCTTGAAGACTTCGCTTGTACACGCCCTGCGCGATCGCCGCGAGGCGGAAGAGCGAGAACGCCTTGTAGTAGTTCAAGTCTGGAACGCCATCGCGTCCGACCAGTTCGCAGTACCGAGCGACGAACGCGTCCTCCCGAGGGATGCCCGCCTCCTCGAAATCGACACCCGCAAGGCCGCCAATCTTTGGAAGCACCACGTCATAGAGCATGCAGGCGTACGCCAGGTCCGACAGCGGATGGCCGAGCGTGGAGAGCTCCCAGTCGATGACCGCGAGTGCTCGGGGCTCGGAGGGATGGAAGATCAAGTTGTCGAGGCGGTAGTCCCCATGCACCAGGGAGGTGGCCTCGTCGTCTGGAATGTTGGCAGGCAGCCAGTGAATCAGGGTGTTCATGGGCGCGACGTCGGCCGTTTGAGACGCGAGATACTGCTTGGTCCAGCGAGCGACTTGTCGGGCCACGTAAGCATCCGGGCGCCCGAAGTCGGTCAGTCCCACTGCATCTAGATCGACCGCGTGAATCGCGGCCAAGACCCGCGCGAGCTCGTCGTAGATCGCTCGCCGCTCGTCGGCACGCAAATCGGGAAGTTGCACGTTCCAGAAGATCCGACCCTGAACGTATTGCATGACGAAGAAAGGGGTACCGATGACCGAGTCGTCGTCGCAAAGCGCGTGCATGGTGGCGGTGGGCACGTCCGTGTTTCGGAGCGCGTGCATGACGCGGTATTCGCGATCGACTGCATGCGCCGATTGCAGGAGCTGGCCGGGGGGCTGCTTGCGCAGGGCGTACTCACGCTCGCGGTCGGCAAGCCAATAGGTGGGATTGGATTGGCCTCCCTTGAACTGACGCACCTGAAGCCCCCCCGTATACCCATCGACATGCTCTGCCATCCAGGCGTCGAGTCGCATTTCGTCGAAGCGATGCGCGTCTCGAACGGGTCCTGCGTTTGGGGGGGCCACCGGCGACATAGGTCCTCGCTTCCGGAAGAATCGGCAGCCTATCACGCCTCGCGCAGAGGGCCGGTGTCGAAGATCCCGGCTCAGCCCAAAATCGATCGCCACCGAGTGACACCTTTCGGTTTTCCGCATTGAGCTGGGGTCGCAAGGGAGCTAGGTTGCACCGTGTGAGGTGGGGCAAGTACGTGCGTCCGGGCTATCGCGGTCTACTGATGGGCGGCGTGCTCTTGTGCATCGCTCAGGTGAGCCTGGGCCAGAAGCCAGACAAGACCGACGAGGCGGCCGGCTATCACCCCGCCCCCAGCGCCAACGTCGAGAGCCATGCGCGGGCGCTTCCAATCGATGCCCCCCCGGGAAGCAAAGTGGTTGTCGTCGCGATCGACCGAACAGTGGAGCTGGGCCTTGCTGCTTTCGTTCGCCGCGCGATCGAGACCAATCCCGATGCGGCGGCAATCGTGATCGAAGTCAACACGCTCGGAGGCCGAGTCGATGCCGCGATTCAGATCCGCGATGCGCTATTGGAAGCAAAGCCCCGCACGGTAGCGTTCATCCACCCCCGCGCGATCAGCGCCGGCGCATTGATCAGCCTTGCCTGTGACAACGTGCTCATGACCGAGGGTGCCACCATCGGCGCGGCGACCCCGATCCAAGCCGGAGCCGGTGGAGCATCCGAGGCGGTGGGTGAAAAGATGGTGTCCTACATGCGGGCGGAGATGCGAGCGACCGCCGAGGCCAATGGACGGCGTGGCGACATCGCCGAGGCCATGGTCGACAGCGAGGTCGTCATCGACGGCGTTGTCGACGCGGGCAAGCTGCTCACCCTCGACACCGATCAAGCGCTCAAGATGGGCATCGCGGACGGCAAGGCCGCGAATCTCGACGAGGTAATGACCGCTCTTGACCTCGAAAGCCCGCAGTTCATGACGGCCGAGCTCAACTGGGGCGAGGAGATCGCGCGCTGGCTGACGGAGCCGACCGTGAGTGGGCTTCTGCTCTCGGTCGGCATGCTCGGTCTGATGGTCGCGTTTTACACGCGAAGCGTCGGGGGCTTCACCATCGTCGGCTTCATTTCGCTCGCCTTGTTCTTCGGTGGACATGCGATCGTACACCTCGTCGGCTGGGAGGAGGCGCTGCTATTCGTGACGGGCGTGGTTCTCGTCGTCGTCGAGATCTTTTTCGTCCCCGGCCTAGGCGTGCCTGGAGTGCTTGGTCTGATCTTCGTCATCGCCGCGCTGGTGCTGGCCTTGATCGGCATTCCCATCGACGTCTCGTTTAAGACGGGCGTGCTCGCGGACGCCATGACCCGGGTGCTGCTCTCTCTGCTTGGAGCGTTCGTTTTGGCGCTGGTGGCCATGCGCCTGCTCTCGCGAACGGCCATGGGCAGACGCTTCGTGTTAGAAGACGCCGAAACGGGCTTTCTCTCCGCGCCGAGCGCCTCCGACTTAGTCGGGCAGAGGGGAGAGGCTTTGACGGATTTGCGGCCGACCGGAAAAGTGATTATCGACGGCGAACGCCACGAGGCCACCAGCGAGCGAGCATTCATCGCCCGGGGATTGCGTGTGCGCGTCATCGGCAAGGACGGGACCTCTCTCATCGTGCGTCCCGAGGAGGACGCGTGACCGCGTTGGTCATCATCATCGTCCTGGTCATCGGCTTGGTCTTGCTCTTTACGGAGGTGGCGGTGATTCCCGGCTTCGGCGTCGCGGGCGCCCTCGGCGTGCTCGCACTCGGAGCGGGAGCGGTGGCGGCCTGGACGGAGCTCGGACCCTTGTGGGGTGGGGTAACCGGTGGCGTGTCCGTGATCACCGCAGTCGTCATGCTCATCTGGCTGCCGAGAAGCCGCATCGGACGAAAGGTGGTGCTGGAGCACAGCCAAGCGGCAATCCTATCGCAGCAGGATCGGAGCGCGCTGCTCGGACGCCGCGGCATCACCGTCACACCGCTACGGCCAATCGGACGCGTCCGCTTTGGTTCGGAAGAAATCGATGTACTGACCGAGGGTGAGTACATCGATACACACCAAGAGGTCGAAGTCATGACCGTGGAAGGGGGACGCGTCGTCGTACGCATCCCCGACGTACGTTAGGAAGGAAAGCCCATGCAGTTCGCACCACTCGCTCTAATTTTTCTCCTCGTCATCGTTGCTTTCGTTCTGTTCGTCTGGCTGATTCCGGTTCGCCTCTGGATCGCGGCCTGGTCGAGCGGCGCAAAGGTGGGGTTTGGCGAGCTGATCGGAATGCGCTTGCGGCGTGTGTCGCCAGGCGCGGTCGTCAATCCGCGGATTACCGCTGCGAAAGCTGGCCTCGACATACCCACGAACACGCTGGAGTCGCACTACCTCGCCGGAGGTAACGTCGCGCGCGTGATCAATGCGCTCATCAGTGCAGACAAGGCCGGCATCAAGCTCGGCTTTCAGCAAGCAGCGGCGATTGACCTCGCCGGCCGTGATGTGCTCGACGCCGTGCAGACGAGCGTGAATCCCCGCGTGATCACGACGCCGAAGATCACCGCTGTTGCGAAGGACGGCATCCAGCTCCTGGTCATCACGCGAATCACCGTTCGCTCGAACATCGACAGGCTGGTGGGAGGCGCAACTGAAGAGACCGTGCTGGCGCGCGTCGGCGAGGGCATCGTCTCAACGATCGGCTCCGCCACGACCTACGCCGAGGTGCTCGAGAACCCAGACTCCATCTCGAAAAACGTGCTCGCCCGTGGGCTGGATAGCGGCACGGCGTTCAACATTCTGTCGATCGACATCGCCGACATCGACGTGGGCACCAACATCGGCGCGAAGTTGATGACCGAGCAGGCGGAGGCCGACAAGCAGGTCGCACAGGCCCGTGCGGAGGGAAGGCGCGCGTTGGCAGTGGCGTCAGAGCAAGAAATGCGCGCCAAGGTCGAGGAAATGCGCGCACGCCTCGTCGAAGCCGAGGCCAAGATCCCGGCGGCGATGGCCGATGCGCTCAAGGCGGGAAATCTCGGAGTGATGGACTACTACAACCTGCGTAACGTCGCGGCAGACACTGAGATGCGCGATTCTATCAGCAAGGCGACCAGCGGGCCGGATGATGAAGGCAAAGCATAAGCCCTTGCCGGTAAGCTCTCTGGTCGCTCAACCGCGGACCCTGGTCGCGCGGCTGATTCTGGCGGACCTGATCACCAAACGAGGTGAAGGTCCGCTGCAGCGCAGAGTGCTGACCTACGGGCGGCGGAAGCGGGGATAGCCCGTGGAGGAGTTGCTCAAGGAACGTCTCGGTGAAATCGCCCTACTGATTTACATCCTCTACCCCCTGCTGAAGCGATGGTGGGACCGGCGGAGATCGAAGAAGGAACCGACGGGCGAAGCGCCCCAGCCGAGCCCCGCAGCGCCGGAGCGAGCGCGACCCTCGCCGCCCGCCGTCGAGCCGACCCGTGCACCTCAGGCCATGTCTACGTCCGAGGACGCAAAGCGGACGACCGAGGCGGACTTGCTGGCCGCGGCATCGGCGCAGCTCGAGGAGTTGAAGCACCAGGCGTCACAGCAACTCGCACGCGCGGAAAGCGACCCCCGATTGCTCCGACTGGCGCCCGCGTTGCGTGACGATTTACTCGACCGTCTCGACATGATCGAACGCTCGCTGCGCAATCACCCGAATCCGTCGACCATCATCCAAGGGACTGACGCGCTTCGCGACCTCGAGGCCCTTCTACGCCGGCTCAAGACGATGGCGCAGCGACGGATACACAGGGGCTCAAACCTTCTTGGGGCGGCCGACGAGATGGCGGACGCCTGCTACGCGCCCTTGCTAGAGTTCGCCGCGACCCAGGGGCTGGAGCTGAGTACCAGCCAGCCTCTCGTGGTCCCTGGCGACTGGGAACCTTCTATCATACCACGCTTCGCGTCGACACGCGTGGCCCCGATCCGTCTGCCGATGGGCTTCGAGGACAGTCTCTGGCACTGGCCGGAGATCGCCCACGCGGTCAGCCACGACTTCTTCTACAGCCTCCACGATCTCGATCGCCAGTTGCGTGACCGGCTGGGCCTACCGGAGCGAGTCGAGCTGCCGAGGTCATCGCCGGAGCTGGACGGCAGTTGGCTCAGGAGGCTTTTCGGTGCGTGGCTTCCCGAGATCGTCGCAGATGCGATCAGCACGCTCCTGCTCGGCCCTGCATACGTGGAGGCGATGGCCCGCACGTTGCGTAACCCTGCCTCAGCTCAGCGCACAGCAGCAATCTTCCAGACCAACGGCCAGATCGACCCGCACCCCCCGGCTCGCCTTCGCCTGTACATGGCGACCCGAGTGTTGCACCACCTGGGCCGACACCGGGAAGCGGAGAGGCTGTGGGAGCAGTGGGAAGGCGAGCATTCCGAGGTACGCTTCTACTATCTGCCGCTTGGTGGACAATGGGTCGGGCTCTCGGACGATGCAGTTCATTCGATCGCGGACTCGCTCATCGACGTATTGCTTCAGCAAGGCTGGCCCGAGCTCGACGGCTTCCAACTGCTCAACGTCCCCGGCTTGCCCTACTTGCACGCGGAGCATGCAAATGTGCAACGCATCGTCGACTCCCTGTCGCGCGGACAAGCCGTGAAAGGGAACGCTCGGTGGATCATGGCCGCCGCAGTGCTGGCCGCCGCGGCGCAGCCAACACTGCACGACCAGATTCTGGAGACCGCACGACGATCGATCGTCGGACTGGGCACGGCGCAAGCCCCGATAGATCGAGCGGAGGCCAAGCCCCGTAGGTATCGGAGCATCGGGGGAGCCTTGATAGGGTCTCTGGGCGAGCCCCACGCCCTCGACGAGGCGATCGCCCTGGCCGCTGCCTTCACGCCGTACAAGGCCCCAAACTGGCATTCGCGCTGACCCCCGGTGGACCCGGCGCTGGACTGACTCCACGCGGGTGTCGATTCGCTGCGCCGGGTGCTACATGGGACGCTGATGTCTCTCACTGGCTTTCACCCGGCCGTAGCGACCTGGTTCGAGCGAACCTTCGGCGAGCCCACGCCTCCGCAGGGCGCGGGGTGGCCGGCGATCCGCGAGGGCCGGCACACTTTGATCGCATCGCCGACCGGGTCTGGTAAGACGCTGGCGGCATTCCTCTGCGCAATCGATGAGCTCGTCCAGCGGGGGCTTCGGGAAGGTTTGGACGATCGCGTCAGCGTCCTCTACGTCTCGCCACTCAAGGCGCTCAGCAACGACATCGAAAAGAACCTTCAAACCCCCATTGAGGGGATCCGCCGAACGCTCGAGGAGCTCGGTTACGGCGATGTCGACATCCGCACTGCGGTGCGGACCGGAGACACGCCCGCACACATGCGAACCAAAATGGTCAAGACGCCACCGCAGATCTTCGTCACGACCCCAGAATCCCTCTACATCCTGCTCACCAGCAAGGGTGGCCGGCAAATGCTCTCCCAGGTGCGGACGGTCATCGTCGACGAGATCCATGCGTTGGTGTCGAACAAGCGTGGCGCACATCTGGCGCTTTCGCTCGAACGGCTCGACGCGCTGGTTGGGCGTAGGATCACCCGAATTGGGCTCTCCGCTACTCAGAATCCCATCGAGGAAGTCGCCCATTTCCTGGTAGGCGCTGGCGGAGACGATTCGGATCCGAGCCGCCCAGCAGACTGCCGGATCGTCGACGTGGGACATCAGCGCGAGATGGACCTCGCAGTCGAGTTGCCTGGTTCCCCACTCGATACCGTCATGTCCCTCGAAGTCTGGGAAGAGATCTACCGGAGGCTGGCCGCACTTGTGGAAGCGCACGGCACCACGCTGATCTTCGTCAACACACGGCGTCTGGCAGAGCGCGTGACACGACACCTGAGCGAGCTCATCGGCGAGGACGCGATCACTTCGCATCACGGAAGCCTCGCTCGAGCGCACCGCCTCGACGCCGAGCGACGCCTCAAGTCGGGCGAGCTGCGCGCGGTTGTTGCCACGGCCTCGCTCGAGCTCGGTATCGACGTGGGCGAGGTCGACCTGGTCTGCCAGCTCGGCTCGCCGCACTCGGTGGCCACCTTCCTTCAGAGGGTCGGCCGCTCCGGTCACTGGCACGGGGGCACGCCAAAGGGTCGGCTTTTTCCGTTGAGTCGTGACGACCTCGTCGAGTGCGCCGCACTCATGCGCTGCGTCCAACGACAGGAGCTCGATCGCATCGAGATCCCGGACGGGCCGCTCGATATCTTGGCGCAGCAGATCGTCGCCTCGACCGCCGCCGCGGAGCAATGGAGTGACGATGGTCTCTTCGCGTTGATCAGGCGAGCTTGGCCCTATCGCAGTCTTTCCGAAGAGTCCTTCGGACAAGTCGTGCGCGTCCTGTCGGATGGCTTCGCCACCAACCGCGGCCGCCGCGCCGCCTTTCTGCATCACGATGAGGTCAATCGTCGGATTCGCCCGCGCCGAAGCGCGCGCCTCACCGCAATCACCAACGGGGGAGCCATTCCCGACAACTTCGACTACGAGGTTCGGCTCGAGCCTGAGGGACTTCGCATTGGTTCCTTGAACGAGGACTTCGCCATCGAGAGCATGGCCGGCGACATCTTTCAGCTGGGCAACGTGTCTTACGAGATTCTGCGAGTAGAGACCGGCGTGGTTCGCGTCGCTGACGCAAAGGGCAAGCCTCCGAGTGTCCCGTTCTGGTTCGGTGAGGCACCGGCACGCGCGGATCTCCTTTCGACTGCGGTCAACGCGATTCGCGAAGGTATCGATCAGCGGCATGGAGACATCGAGGCGGCGTGCCGCTGGCTCCAGGCGGAGACGGGCATAGGCGATCCAGGCACGAGGCAAATCGCCGAGTACCTACTGGCTGCACGGCTCGCGTTGAGCGCGATGCCCACCCGGGACACCATCGTCCTGGAGCGATTCTTCGACGAGACCGGTGCCATGCATCTAGTCGTGCATGCGCCGTTCGGAAGCCGCGTCAACCGTGCTTGGGGTTTGTCGCTTCGCAAGCGCTTCTGCCGGAGCTTCAACGTCGAGCTGCAAGCGGCAGCGACCGAAGACGCGATCGTTTTCTCGCTCGGGCCTACCCATAGCTTCCCACTCGAAGACGTCTTTCGGTTCTTGCGCGCCGAAAATGTCCGCGAGCTATTGGTCCAGGCGCTTCTGGACGCACCGATGTTTCAGACCCGCTGGCGATGGAACGCGACCCGCGCGCTGGCCGTGACGAGGTTTCGAGGTGGCAAGAAGGTGCCGCCGCCGTTCCAGCGCATGCAGGCCGACGATTTGCTCGGACTCTGCTTTCCCGATCAGGTCGCGTGTCTCGAGAACATGGCGGGCGATCGCGAGATCCCCGAGCATCCGCTCGTGCATCAGACGATCGAGGACTGCCTGCACGAGGCAATGGACATCGAAGGCCTCGAAGCGCTCCTGCAGCGCCTGCAGGCCGGCGAGCTGACGCTCCTGGCCCGGGATCTCACGGAGCCCTCGCCGCTCGCGCAGGAGATCCTCAACTCGAAACCTTACACCTTCCTGGACGACGCCCCCCTCGAAGAGAGACGTACCCAGGCGGTCATGTCGCGGCGATGGCTCGATCCCAGTCGCGCGTCCGACCTGGGCGCCCTGGATGAGGGGGCCATCGAACGGGTGCGGGCCGAAGCATGGCCGGAGCCGCGGGATGCCGAGGAGATGCACGACGCGCTGCTTCTGCACAACTGCATCACAGAGGACGAGGCCACCGCAGGACAATGGCAAGCATGGTTGTCGGTGCTCGCAGAGGCCGGGCGCGCGACCCGCTTCATCACCGAGGGGCAAACCTTGTGGACCGCTGCCGAACGCCTTCCCGT
>JBAVOF010000620.1:0-1826 GCA_049691835.1 Polyangiales bacterium | reverse complement strand
ACTTCGAGTTTGGCCAGTTCCTCCCGTAGTCGTCTCGACACCTGCCCAAGCAGACGGTCCTGTCGCGGGTGGCCGTGCACCAGGACCACGAGTCGAGTAGCGGAGGGGAATCTCACCCCTCCGCCCTCACAGAACCGGACGTGAAACTCTCGCCTCATCCGGCTCCTACACCCCAGCCTCGGGCCGCACGCCGAGCTGCCAGTGCGCGAAGAGGGTAGGCTCCCGTCGCGCGACCCGGCCGAGCCAGTGCACGGAGGCTCGTTCTCGTTTGCGGAACCGCGTGAATTTCCGCCGCACCCATGCGGCAAGGGCCTCGTTCAGATGACGAAGGACTTGGACGCACCTGGACCGGTAGAACCGACCGTAGTAGTTCATCCAGCCATGGACCACCGGATTGACGACACGCGCAAGGTCCGCGAGCTCTTGGTCGCTCCTGGTGGACGCCAGACGCCACTCGCGGATCCTCTTGCGGACTGCTTTGGCGGCCTTGGTGCTCATCGCCGGCAGGAAGCTCACGAAGAACTTTCCCCAGCGATTCTTGGCTCGGCGAGGTTGAAAGGTGTACCCGAGAAAGTCGAACTTGACGATCTCGTGCTTCTCGGGCCGGTCGTCGTCCTGGCAGTACACGATGCGTGTCTTGGTGGGATGCAATTCCAGATGGCACTGCTCGAACCGACCCCGGATGGCCTCCACCACCACCTGGGCCTCCGCCTTGCTTCGACAGTGGACGACGGCGTCATCCGCGTAGCGCTCGAACGGACACCCCGGGAAGATGCGCCGCATCCAGACGTCGAATGCGTAGTGCAGGAAGAGGTTGGCCAGGAGCGGGCTGATCACGCCGCCCTGCGGCGTTCCTCGGGTCCGCGGTTCCAGGGTACCGTCCGCCATCTGAACGGGGGCACGCAGCCACCGCGAGATGTACAGGCGGAGCCAAGGAACGTCGGTGTGGTGGGCCACGGCGCGCTCGACGAGATCGTGATCCAACGTGTCGAAGAACGCCTTGATGTCGAGATCGACGACCCAGTCGAACTCCCAGCAGCGCTTCCTCGTCACCCCTACCGCGTCGAGCGCCGACTTGCCGGGTCGATAGCCGTACGAATCCGGGTGGAAGACCGGCTCCACCTGAGGCTCGAGGACCATCTTCGCGACCGTCTGCGCCACGCGGTCGGCTACGGTCGGAATGCCGAGTGGGCGCGTGCCGCCGCTATCCTTCGGAATTTCCACGAGCTTCACGGGCGGCGGAAAGTACGAGCCCGACGACATCCGATTCCAGACCTTATAGAGGTTCCCCTTCAGGTCTTCCTCGAACGCCGCCAACGACTGCCCGTCTACTCCCGCAGCTCCGCGGTTTGCCTTCACCCGTTGATACGCCTCCAAAACGAGTTGCTTCGGAATCTCATAGGCCTTGCCACGGGCCACGGCTCCTCCCATTGCTGGTTGACCATGTCCCGGGGCCAGGATGTCGGGCCCCTTCGCTCCACCCGCGTTACCAGGCTTCATCGCTACCTCGAGCCCGTCCGCCCCTGCACCCCGCATTGGTACTCGGCTCCTCATGGGTCAGCCACTTGGAAGTCTCCCTTGGCATCGGAGTGCAGGTTCCCGCGTTCCACACAAGAGCCTGCGCTGGGCTCACGCCGTCTTTGTGCCGGCCACCATCGGGGCAGTAAGCAGGCCATCCCCCCGACTCATCCCAGGCCAACGACTGGAGCCTGGTTTCGATGACGTCCCTACGCTTTCGACACGTCGTCAGCGGTTCACTCACGTTCGTCTTCCCAGCGCGCACCTGACGGGATTCATCCCGCCTTTTTCCTTGAACGCTCACCACC
>JBAVOF010000619.1:0-2737 GCA_049691835.1 Polyangiales bacterium | reverse complement strand
GGGTGACCATGGCCACGGCGACGTTGACGGTGCGGTTTATGCTGTTGCCCTCTGAGGCGAGCTGTCGCGTGATGTAGTTTGCATTTCGCATGTCGAGCCGCGAAGAAAATACGACGAGCGACTTGCTGGGGCCTTCGGGAAAGACGCGCCACATGACCCGTCCGATGCCCAAGTCGCCGCTTGTCGTTCGAATCTCGAAGCGGTAACCACGCGTGGAGTCTCCCGGATAGGTGGTCATCACATTGTGTCCGGTGAGAGAGAACAGCGCGACGCCCCAAGTCCAATCGAACGCCATCATCTGACCGCTAATCGTTTGAACCTTGACGGCTGTTAGGGCTCGCATGAACCCTGGGTAGTCGCTTGGGCTGCCGATCACCCCCGCGACGGTCGCCGCCGGCGCATCGATTCGCGCAGCATAAATCACCGCCGGAAGGTCCGTCTGCTGATTTGCGAACTCGGTCAACACCACCGGCCCTTGCGCCAGGTACGGCGCGATGAGGATGCGTTCTTCCGCACTGAAGGTGCCCAGTCTCGCGACCGTGGCATCGACCTTGCCGCTCTGTTGCTCGGCGAGCGCGGTGCCGTGCCACGTCGCTAGAAGCAGGAAAACTGTGAGAAATCTGCGCATTGCGTTTGGACGATCCCGCTTGCCGGATGTTCATTCTCGCGACACAACGGTCCTCGACCGGACCGAGTCGTGCGCGCAAAGAGCAAGTGGACGCCAGGTGGCCTCATATTGTGGCTTATTGCCGCCGTTGTCGCGACCTTTGTCGTATGTTCGCAGTCGCCGCCTCCACCCCGGTCGCCGCCGGATTCGCAGGAGGTAGACTTCGACCTGGAGGTCACGAAGTGACCGGCGCAAGGGTTTCTCCGCGGTGTTCTGGTTGAGCTCAGGCTCTGCTTGACCCTGCCGGTCCGTCGCTCTTTACTAGCGGCATGCAGATTTTCATCGACTCCGCCGACATCGACGAGATTCGTGACGCCGCGGCAATGGGAGTCATCGATGGTGTGACGACCAATCCGTCGCTGGTCGCCAAGACGGGGCGGCCTTTCAAGGACGTCCTCGTAGACATCTGTGAGGTGGTGGATGGTCCGATCAGCGCGGAAGTCATCGCCACGGATTACGAAGGCATCATGAAAGAGGCGCGGGTGCTCGCGGCCATGCACGAGAACATCGTGGTCAAGGTGCCGTTGATTGCGGAGGGACTCAAGGCGGTCAGAACCCTCACGCAGGAAGGTATTCGTACCAACGTGACACTCTGTTTCAGCCCAACGCAAGGGCTTCTAGCCGCCAAAGCAGGTGCGACATACGTCAGTCCCTTCATCGGGCGCATCGACGACATCAGCGGCAATGGCATGGAGATTGTCGAGCAGTTGGTCACGATCTACCAAAACTACGGTCTAGCTACGCAGGTTCTCGCTGCCAGTATTCGTCACCCTGTCCATGTGGTGCAGGCCTCACTCATTGGCGCGGACGTTGCGACCCTTCCGCATAAGGTGATCCTCGAGTTGGTGAAACACCCGTTGACCGACATCGGCCTCGAGCGGTTTCTCCAGGACGCCAAGAAGATTCCGACCGGGTAAGGCGCGGCAATCCGCGATCCTCGCCACGAGTCACACATGCGGCCTAACGTCCTCGTCGTCTACAAGAAGAGCACCTACCAGCGATACGTAGGTCGCGCGCAGGAGCGGCTTCGAGAACTGATCGAGCATGACGACGTCTCGGTCGAAGGCCTCCTCCATGAGCACGAAATCCATCTGGAGACCCTGCGCCAGGCCAAGCAGGCTCTTCGTGATTTAGGGGCCCGGGCGGTCCTCCGCTATCGTCCCGAACCCATGCCCGAGGAAGGCTCCTGGGACCTGATCGTCACCCTTGGAGGCGACGGTACCCTGTTGTGGGCTTCCCACCTGGCCAACTCGTCGACGCCCATGTTGGCGATCAACAGCGCGCCCGATACGAGTGTCGGTTACTTCTGCGCTGGCCATGGGCACAAGGTTGATGAGGTGCTGGCAGCCGCGCTCTCGGGCACCTTGAAACCAAGCCGACTGGCGCGAATGCGCGTGGATGTCGGTGACAACGTGATCTCGACGCGTGTGCTCAACGATGCTCTCTACTGTCACGAAAGCCCTGCAGCGACGTCTCGTTACATCTTGGAGCACGCTGGTGAACGAGAGCGGCAGATGTCGAGCGGGGTCTGGGTCGGTCCCGCCGCGGGCTCTACCGCCGCACTCGGTTCAGCTGGCGGGAGGGTGCTTCCCATGGGGTCGCAGAAGATCCAGTTCGTCGTCCGGGAGCCCTATCGGGGGGTCAACAACCGATACCGTCTCATCAAAGGTATGGTTTCACCCGGCGAGGATCTCGCGATCACCAGCCGGATGACCATGGGACGTATCTTCCTCGACGGGACGCAGAAGGTGTACCCTGTCGGGATTGGCGATCGAATTCGCATGACCCTGTCCGACGAGCCGCTGACCTTGTTGGGTCTCGATCGACGCACCGAAGGCTCACGCAAGGCTCCTGTCCTGAAGTAAATTGACCACACGAAGTCGGGAGCGATAGGTAATATCCCGTGCCGCGCCATCGCAGTCACATCGCATTGACGGTCGGGCCGATCACCGTGCTTTGCTTGATGGAGCTCGATCGCCTGTGGCCTGCGCTCGACGGGGCCAGCTCGTTTGCTGCAGCATCGCCGGTGACCTGGTCGTCGCTCGTTGCGTATTCAATCGTGCTGCTCGT
>JBAVOF010000618.1:0-1636 GCA_049691835.1 Polyangiales bacterium | reverse complement strand
ATCATCGGCTGCTGTGCGGCGACTCGACCAAGGCCGATGACGTCAATCGGGTGATGAACGGCGAGAAGGCGATCCTGTTCGCGACCGATCCGCCGTATCTGGTCGACTACGACGGCACCAAGCATCCGTCGAAGCAGGGATGGCCCGACAAGATCCCAAGGGCGGGTGGACGGCGGCCGGCTCGCTGACAGAGTGGGGTTGTTCACCGAACCAACCGCTCTGGAGATGACCATGGAAACCACATCTGATCACTTGGAAGCATCTGCCGCGATCCGCACGGACCTTGGCGCGATTTTCGTCTCATTGGAACTCAGCCAATCGACGTGGGTCGTCACGTCGCTCCTGCCCGGCGGCGGCGAGAGGATGTCCCGGCATACCGTGCCCGGCGGCGATGCCGCAGCGCTTCTGTCACGGTTCTCGGCGCTCAAGGACAAGGCCCGGGCACGTACGGGGCGCGATTTTCCGATCATCGTCATCCAGGAGGCGGGTCTCGACGGCTTCTGGATTCATCGTGCGCTGGAGAAAGAAGCCATCGAAAGTCATATCGTCGATCCCGCCTCGATCGCGACGTCGCGGCGGCGCCGGCGGGCGAAGACCGACCGGCTTGACGGCGAAACACTGGTTCGGACCTTGCTCGCGTGGAAGCGCGGCGAGCCAAGGGTCTGCGCCATGGTGAAGGTGCCGAGCCCGAAAGATGAGGATCGTCGCCGCGTCACGCGCGAGCGCAAGGTGCTGATCTCCGAACGCGTCATGCACGTCAACCGCATCAAGGGTCTACTGTTCGCACAGGGCATATCGGGATACCAGCCGTTGCGCCGGGACCGCCGCGAGCGGTTCGCCGAACTGCAAACCGGAGATGGCCGTGCCCTGCCGCCACATCTGAGGACCCAGATTCTGCGTGAACTCGACCGGCTGGAGCTTCTTCTGGCGCAGATCAAGGCAGTAGAAGCGGAGCGCGATGCCGTGCTCGCCGAAGAGCCGCAGGACCGCGAGACCCCTGCGGTTGCGAAGATGCTGCTGGACATCAAGGGCATCGGACCGGAATTCGCCGCGCTCCTGTGGTCGGAGGGGTTGTTTCGCCATTTCGACAACCGCAGGCAGGTGGCGGCCTATGCCGGTCTGGCACCAACGCCATGGCAAAGCGGCGCGGTCCAGCGCGAGCAGGGCGTCTCCAAGGCCGGCAATCCCCGATTGCGTTCCACCATGATCCAGCTCGCCTGGCTCTGGCTGAACCACCAGCCGCAATCGGCGCTCACGCGCTGGTTCCGCGATCGCGTCGAGCTCAATGGCGGCCGTCTGCGCAAAACGGCAATCGTCGCCCTGGCCCGCAAGCTGTTGGTCGCTCTGTGGAAATACGTGACATCGGGAGTGCTGATCGAGGGGGCCGCGATAAAGGCGAGGACCGCCTGAGTATCCCGTTTCCGACAGGGTTTCGAAGACCGGCCCGGGCCTGATCAGCCCTGACCGGTCCAGGCGGGCGAGCCGCCCCAGTCAGTGGCCTGACACACCGTGAACAAGAATGGCTTCGCCCCCACCGAGCCCCGCCCGCCGCACGCGGGATATTGGTGCAGCCGTTTCCAAGCGGCGACCGGATGTGAGGTTGATCGTGCCCGGCAGCGGGCCGTGTCATGCAAAT
>JBAVOF010000617.1:0-3818 GCA_049691835.1 Polyangiales bacterium | reverse complement strand
GGTCTGCGATCTCCTTGACCGTGAGGCCGTGCAGGACGGCGTCGATGATTTCTTGCTCGGCAGAGGTCGTGCCATCCGGATAGCGCAACTCTGGAAGGGGTACGCTCAGCACGAGGATATCTTCGCCTCCGACGCGCATCCGGCTCACGCGCGGCCCATCGTCCGATTTGGGCTTCGAATTTGGATCGCCGCCCTCAGCCAGATCCTCACCATCCTTAGGATCTGACTCGTTCGTCACGATTGGAGAGTAACCGGCGCGCGCGCGAGGGGTCAAGCATGGAAGCACTGGGTCTGCGCCTCGCAGGCGGCGAAACAGGCGCCTCCGGTCTGAGCAAACAGCCCCGCGGCCCCAGACGCGCCCTCAGATCCCCATCTGCTTGGCGATGATGACCTTCATGATCTCGTTGGTCCCGGCGTAGATTCGTTGAACGCGCGCGTCCATGTATGCTCGGCTGATCGGATATTCAAGCATGTACCCGTAGCCGCCGTAGAGCTGTAGGCACGAGTCGACGACGCGGCCTTGCATCTCGCTTTGCCACAGCTTGGCCATGGAGCACTCCTTTACGAGATACTTCCCGGCAAGGTGTTGCACGACCAGACTGTCTAGGAATGCGCGGCCGACCTCGATTTCGGTCGCGCATTGCGCAAGCGTGAACTGCGTGTTCTGGAACTTCGAGATCGATCGCCCGAATGCCTTCCGCTCCTGTGTGTACGCAATCGCGTCTTCCAGCACTTTCTCTGCGCTCGCCTGTGACATGATCGCGACGCACAGCCGCTCCTGTTGAAGCTTCTGCATCAACATCATGAAGCCGGCTCCTTCTTGGCCGAGCAGATTCTCGGCCGGAACCATGCAATCGTCGAATGCAAGCTCGGCGGTGTCTTGGCTTTCCATGCCCATCTTCTCGAGCTTGCGGCTCTTGATGAAGCCGGGCGCGTCCGCCTCGATGACGAAGAGCGACAAACTGCGGTGCGGATCCTCGGAGTTCTCCGTGCGCGCCGCCACCACCGCCAGGTCGCAGGACATGCCGTTGGAGATGAAAGTCTTGGCGCCGTTGATGACGTAGTGGTTGCCATCGCGCTTCGCCGTGGTCGCGATGCCGGCCAAGTCAGATCCGGTCCCCGGCTCGGTCATGGCAAGCGCGGTGATGGTCTCACCACTTGCGCACCCGGGTAGCCACTTGGCTTTTTGCTCCGCGTTACCGAATGAGTGGATGTAGGGCACGATGATGTCGGAATGAAGGCTTGCTGCCCAACCCGACTCGTAAGCTCGCGATAGCTCCTCCATGACGATGACCGAGTGAAGGAAGTCGCCACCGGCGCCCCCATGCTGCTCTTCCATCCAGGGGCAGAGGAAACCGGACTCACCCGCCTCGAGCCAGATCTCGCGGTCCACGACCCCCTGCTTTCGCCACTTCGGCTGCTGCGGGATGACGCGGGTTTCGACGAACCGCCGGAAGTTGCGACGAAAGATCTCGTGTTCCTCAGAAAATAGGCTCCGCTCCATCGATTTCCCCTGACTGAATGGCCATTCATTTACCCGAGGACTCGACCTACCGCAAGGCCGCATCGTTGGTGCGTGCTTGCTCAACCGTGCCTGCGTATCTATGGTCCCGCGCGATGCGCCGCCGTCCGGCTCGCTTTTCCTTGCTGCTGGCTCTGTTCGCGGCCATTCCCGCCACCGCGTTAGCGAGCGGCGGTGAGCATGGGCTGGGCTATGAGATCTGGCTGATCCTCGCTGCGATGCTCCTCGCGGCCAAGCTCGGCGGCGAGATCGCCGTGCGATTGAATCAGCCCGCCGTGCTCGGCGAGCTCTGCGTCGGGATCGTCCTCGGCAATCTGTACCTCGTGGGCTTCCATCTCTTCGACGGCGCGGCCGAGCTCGTGCCAATCGAGTTCCTTGCGGAGCTCGGGGTCGTGCTTCTTCTCTTCGAAGTGGGGCTCGAGTCGACGCTGACCGAGATGCGCGCCGTCGCGCCGACCTCGGGGCTCGTCGCGATCATCGGCGTGGTTGCGCCGATGCTGATGGGCTACGGGGTCAGCCTGTGGTTACTCCCGGATGCGCCGTTCTCCGTCCACCTCTTCATCGGCGCGACGCTCTGTGCCACGAGCGTGGGCATCACCGCGCGAGTCTTGAAAGACCTCGATGCGATGGCACGGCCGGAGACCCGCGTGATTCTCGGCGCAGCGGTGATCGATGACGTCCTGGGCCTCGTCGTGCTGGCGGTCGTTGCGAGCATTGCGGAGTTCGGCGCAATCCCCGGGCCGAAGGACCTGGCCCTGATCATCGGCCTCGCGGGCGGTTTTCTCGTTGGAGCGCTCCTCCTGGGCGCCTACGTGATGCCGGGAGTATTCCGGCTAGCTTCGAAGCTGCGCACGCCTGATGTCCTCGCGGCTGTTGCGATCGGCCTGTGCTTGCTCCTGGCCGGCGCGTCGGGCGCCGCGGGTCTCGCCCCGATCGTTGGCGCATTTGCCGCGGGTCTCATCCTCGACGAGGTTCACGTCAGGCCATTCGGCCGCAAGTCGGCACACGACCTCACGGAGATCATCGGACCCATCGTCGCCGTCATGGCGCCCATCTTCTTCGTACGCACCGGCATGATGGTTCATGTCGGAGGAATGGGGACAGAGGCGTTGCTCCTCGCTCTGGCGCTCACGGTGGTAGCAATCCTCGGCAAGCTCATCGCCGGCCTCGGCGTCCGACGCGGGACCGCCGACCGGCTCACGGTCGGGATCGGCATGATCCCGCGGGGCGAGGTGGGGCTGATCTTCGCCAACGTCGGCGTCGGCATCGAGCTCGAGGGCAAGCCACTGATCGCGGCCGGCGCGTACGCGGCCATCGTACTCATGGTCATGGCCAGCACTGTCGTCACGCCCCCTTGGTTGGCGCAGCGGATCCGGAAAGTGACCCGCAAGCAGTCAGATGTCGCTTGAGGCAGCGCTACAAAGCGCGAATGCTTCGGTTCGGCAGCTGGTAGACGCACTGGGCTCGAACGAGCGGATCGACGTGGCATCGCTTCCCGTCGGCGCTTTGGACTGGGCGATCGCCGGAGCCGCTGCAGCTCGCCCCTCACGGCGATTCGTCGTCATCACGGCAGACCTCGACGAAGCGTACCGTCACGAATCCAATCTTCGCTTTCTCCTGGCGAGCGACCGACGCGACGTCTTGCTCTTTAGCGCCGCTGATACGAGTCCGCTTCTAGACGTGGTGCCGGACCGGCGCGCGGAGATGCAGCGTATGGCCGTGCTCGCACAACTGGCCGAAGAGCAACCGTGGCGCGTGCTCATCGTGCCTGCGCCTGCGCTTCTGCGTCGCGTACCCCCTCTGAAGCACGTCAAGTCGGGACTGCTCTGCATCGAGATCGGCGAGCGGGTCGAACGCGACGAGCTGGTGACGCGACTCTTGGAGCTCGGCTATCTCCGGGTTCCGTTGGTCGAGGATCGCGGAACGTTTTCCGTTCGCGGCTCGCTAATCGACGTCTACGGCCCCGACGCGGCCCTGCCCTGTCGGATCGAGCTCGACGACGATCTGATCGCGAGGATCCGCCGATTCAGCCCGGACGACCAGAAGAGCGTCGATGAGACCGACGCGGTGCAACTGGCCGCTGCACGCGAGATCCCCGACACCCACGGAGCCATCACGCGTGCCAAGACCGTCGTCCGTGAGCTCTGCGACGAGATGAACATGCCCACCTTGCAGACGCGCGAGCTCATCACCGAGCTCGACCGCGGCTCCGGCGCGCTCCTCTCCAACGCACTATTGCCCGCCTACTTCGAGGCCCTCGACACGCTATTCGAATACATCCCGGACGATGCGCGCC
>JBAVOF010000616.1:0-6256 GCA_049691835.1 Polyangiales bacterium | reverse complement strand
TAATACAGGTATAACGATGGGGAATCTCAAGACTGGAATCATACTTGGAGCCGGATTTCTCGCCGCGCTCGCCGCGTTCGGAGGCGCATCCGCGGAGTCGGTCGAGGGATCAATTCGCGGGGACGGTGGCGCGGAGGCGCGCCCGGAGGCCAAGCGGGAAGACTACTACTGGAAGGTCTGGAACGGCGCGCTGCCCGAGCGGCCCGACGAAGGCAAGCACGGCGACGTCCTTGCGGTTCTGACGGGCAAGTTCACCGGACCTCCGATCGGTTGCGAGTTTTCGTTCCGGGGCGGCGGACTCGAGCCATCGACGATCGCCGCTCGATCGGGAACGACCGTGCGCGTCGAAAATGGAGACGCGTTCACGCACGAGCTATCGGTCAAAGGACTCCCTGGCTTCACGCCGCTCGAATCCGGTCCGGGCACGGTACGAGCGATCCCGGTGCCGGCTGGTGGGCCATGGCAGCTCGGTGATCGCATTTACGGACACGTCGATGGCTATTTGCATTCGATGCGCGAGCTCGTCGCGTGTGCGTCGATTACGCCAAGCGGGAAGTTTCGCTTTGATGGGGTTCCCCCTGGCCCATACTCGTTGAGGATTCTCCGTGGGTCCGAGCAAGTGGCCGTGCAACGCATCACCGTGCCATCTGGAAAGGCTCTGCAGGTCGACCCGCTCGCGCTCAGCGAAGATCGGAGGAAATAGCCGATGCTCTCGCGTCTTTGGTACATGGTTCTCGCTTTGGCCGTTGGTGGCGCGCTCGCAGGCGCGTTCTTGAACAAGTCGGCGGCCAGCAGGGAAGCCGAGTTTCAGCTCGAGGAGCAGTTGCGCCGTGACCGCATCGAAGCGGAGCTGTGGCTTCGCCTGGACGCGCGACTTCGCCTGGATGCACTAGCGACCATCGCAGTGGAGCCCGAGGTGCGGCAAATTCTGCGAAGCTCGAGCGGGCAGGCTGGAACGCCGGCCGCAGCGGCGCGCAAACGACTAAGCCAGAAGCTCGATGCGCTCAACGCCAAGCTGGAAGAGGGCAAGGGTGACCTGGTCTTCGCGGTAGATGCCGAAGGAGAGGTAGTTGCGACCCTGGACAAGAACGCGATGGGATCGGAGCAACTCGACAAGATGCCGTTGGTGCGCGATGCGCTGCGAGGCTTCATGCGTGATGACGTATGGGTCTACAATGGCGAAGTCTATCGAATGGCCGCCCGACCCGTGTTCGACGGCGGTCTGTACGTTGGCGCCATCGTGCATGGGATGACGGTCGGTGACGAGCTGGCGAGACGGCTCGGCAGCAAGTTGCCGAACGCCTCGGTGATGTTCTTCTTCCGCGACCGACCGATCGGAACCCACGTGGGCGGCGCCCAGGCGCCCAGCAGCGCCGAGCTCAAGAACGGGCTCGCATCCGCCTTGGCCAACATGGAAGATGGCGAAGGCGTGTCGGTGGAGATCGGCGAGCGTGCCCGCGCCGCCGCCTCGCTCGTTCGCGGCGACGCAGCATACGCTCAGGTGGGCTACCTCATCGGCCGAAAGGGAAGCACCGTCGGCCTAGGTGGGCTCTTTTCGAACACGTTCCAGGAAGATGTGGCCTCGCTGCCTTGGACTGTGGTCATCGGCGTTCCGCTGGTGCTCCTACTGCTCGGCCTTCTCCTGCTCTACATGGAGCACGACAAGGCGGTCGGAGTTCTTCGAAAGAGCGCCGACAGCCTTGCGAAGAACGAGCTCAATAGCCTTCCTGCCGGCGAGCTCCGACGCCACTATCGCAAGATTGCGGAGAATCTCAACGTGGCGCTCCGTGCCGGGGTTGGCTTCAAGCAAGACGTGCAGAAGCGGGCCGCCGTCGATCTGGATGAGATTCTCAGCAACACGCGTGACAGCGCAGACGCCGGATACTTCGGATTCTCTGGCGAAGCGCCCACGGCAAAGAGGGCGACGCTCGACCTGGAACCCGCGAACAAGCCGGTCCCCGCTTCGCCGCCCGCGGCTGCACCGCAGGGAACGCCAACGGCGCCGCCGAATGGCGCATCGACCGCCCGACCGCAACGCCCACCGTCATCGCGTCCCAAGCGAACCGCTTCATCCTGGCCTAACCGTGCTCCATCATCGCGTCATCCGGTTGTCGCTGCGGTTCGAAATGGCGAGGAGCATCTGACGCCTACGCCGGACGATCCACCGACGCGGCCCAGAGCGATCATCGACGAGTACGACGGATTCGACGACCCAGAGGAATCCACCCAGGTCGCTCACGTGCCCAAGGAGCTCATCGAAGCATCCGCGCCCGGCGTACAAGGAGAAGAGACCCATTTCCGCGAGGTGTTCGACCAGTTCGTCGCAACGCAGAAGCAATGCGGCGCTTCGGTGAGCGGGCTCACCTTCGACAAGTTCGTACGCAAGCTCCATGCCGCACGTGAACAAGTCATGAAACGCCACGATGCGGGCTCTGTTCGCTTCACCGTGTATGTCAAGGAAGGGCGTGCCGCACTCAAAGCAAGCCCAGTCAAACAGTGAGTTGACCAGGCGGAGGCCGGGCTCTAGTGTAACCAGCGGTCCCTCTGTTGTTGCAGGTGAGGAAGGAGTAGAGAATCCCTGACTAGGTTGAATAGGGAACTACAAACGTGCGTGGTGTGCGGACCCGGCTAGCGTCATCGGGGGGCCTAAAGCGTATGACACCCGTTCCCACCTACTAGTGAGTAGGGATTCAACTCAACACAAGATCCCACGGCAACGATGGTCAGGACTGTTTTGAAGCCCCGTCAGGTCGACGTTCTGCGTCGTCTGCGGGGCTTCGGGGCTTAACCCCGTTACGTCGACCCCGGAGTACGGCCGAGGCGCAAGCGTATGACGTTGGCGAGCGCTGAGACCGGGCGCTGGGCCCAACTTCTGGGCGGCTATTGAATGGGGGCCGTCAAACGCGCGAGTCGCACGCCAAGCCGGAACCACCATGGCTTTCGGTCGTACTCGCCCTGCTCCATTCGTCTCGAGCGCCTGAAGTCGTCTTCGAACATCCGCTCGACCTTTGACGCGAAGGTCCGGTCGGAGATCGCTGCGGTGATCTCGAAGTTCAACCGAAACGAGCGGTTGTCGAAATTCGCGGTGCCGACCGTGGCCACGTCTTCGTCGATGAGCATCACCTTTTCATGCAGGAATCCGTCTTGATATCGGTAGAATTTCACGCCGGTCTGGCCGGCCTCGTCGAAATAGGAATACGCCGCCAAGTACACCAGTATGTGGTCGGGCCCGTCGGGTATCAGGATGCGCACATCCACGCCGCGCAAGCCTGCGAGCTGTAGCGCGACGGTCACTGCGTGCTCGGGTACGAAGTACGGGCTGGCGATCCAGATGCGTTTCTGCGCCGTGTTGATCGCATGGACAAACATCAAGTTGGCAGTTTCGAGCTCGTCGGCGGGGCCGGTGGGAATGAGAAGAACCGGGATATTGCTGCCGTCGGGGGCCGGGTGTGCGGCCCAATCGAGGGCGGGCAACGTCTCGGTCGCCCAGTACCAATCCTCTATGAACGAGATCTGCGCCTTCAATACTGCAGGGCCTTCGATTCGCACATGCGTATCGCGCCAGTGGCCGAACTTGGGATCTTTTCCGAGGTATTCGTCGCCCACGTTGTGCCCACCGATCCACGCGACTCGGCCATCGGTGACCACGATCTTGCGGTGGTTCCGAAAATTGAGTTGGAAGCGGTTGCGGCGCCCCTTGCGCGTGTTGAACTCGTTGACCATGACCCCTGCGTCCCGGAGCTCCTGCTTGTAGGTCTTCGGCAGTGCGTGGCTACCGACCTCGTCGTAGAGGAAATACACGCGGACGCCCTGCTTGGCTTTGGTCAGTAGGTGCTCCTTGAGCGCACGCCCGATCCCGTCGTCGTGCACGATGAAGAACTGCACCAAGACGTACTCTTCGGCCTCGTCGATGCCCTTGAGGATGCTGGTGAAGGTCGCATCGCCATCGATCAACAGATCGACGCGATTCCCACCGAGGACGGGCATCGTCGCCAAGGCTTCGGCGGCGCGCACTGCTTCCACACCTTCGCTCCCCGCGATCCGGTACGGCGCCACCGTTTCACGCGCCTTGCGTTCAATTTGCTCGTTGCGGTCGTCGGTGTTGCGGCGAGCGACGACGTACCCTTGAAACTTGCTCCGGCCGAGCACCCAGTAGGCCGGCACTGCCAGGTACGGAAAGGTGATGAGGCTCACCGCCCAGGCGATGGCGCCCTGCGATGTGCGCGTGCTCATCACCGCGTGAATCGACGAGATGAGGCCCAGGACGTGAAAACTCAGAATCGCCGCAGCAATCATTCGTCGCCTTCGACCGTCGGTCGAGCTCGGTGGCGCCTACTCGGGATACGGCTCCGTTTGCATTTCGATCTGCTCTTCTGCATTCGGCCCCATGAAGCCGTCCATCCCGTCGCCTTCGGCTGCCGCCGCCGACCGTTCGTTGCCCATGGTCTGCTCCATGTCTTCTTGCATTTCCATCCGCTGGACTTGCTCCGGCGTGCCACACGCGCTCGCAACCGCAAGCAGGAACAGCCCCAACGCTACAGCAAAATGATTCATTGGCCTCTCCTTCGTCCGACACTCCCACTGCATGAGGGGATGGACGCGCGCTAGGCATGACCGAGAACGCTTCGCGACGCAAGACTCTGGCAGAAGTCGGGCCGTCGAGCCTAGCCAAGTCAGGCGAGCCGCTACTCCTGCGTCGGATCCTCAATTGCCGATGTGAGCGCTGAGACCGAGCACGAGACCAAAGTAGACATTGCTGTTTGCGATGGGGTCGCCCGTGCTGGAATCTGTGGGCGAGCTGCGCGTGAAGAAGAGGTCCTGTTGCGCACGCTCGAAACGGGGCTCGAGCGAAATCACGACGTACTGGACTGGGATGTATCGCACCGTCGCCGTGACGGTGAGCAGGTCGGGGTCCTTGCCGGCGGGGAGCTCGACCGTTCCCGCCAGGTACTCGACGCGGGCGCCCAGCCTCCACTGATCGTGCACCATGATGTCGCCTGAGAGGGCCGCACCACACGCGTACTGCCCGCCGGCGGGGGGAGGATCGATCGTCGCGTTGCCGTTGAACGTCAGTGTGAAGCGCCTGATCTCCGCGGTCAGAATGAGATCGAAAAACTGGCCCCAGGCTCGATTCGCATTCTGTCCGCTGGCACCCGCCAAGTACCCCAACTCGAGGGTCAGGCCGTCCGCAAGCGAGATGTCAAGCCGTCCGCCCAGAGCTGGGGTTTCGTCGACATCGATGGAGGTGCCGCTGAGCTTTCCCACGCCCACTCTTTCGTTGACCACCAGCAATGTCAGCGCGAATCGCTCGGTGAGCGTTGCGATCGTGCGCAACCCCAAGTGATTGAAGGGCTGTTGCAGGAAGTAGAGCGAACCGCGCGTGAAGGTCGGATTTTCCCATTCGTCCGCGACTTCGGCACCGTAGGGGGTATCGAACCAGCCAAAGTCGAGCCGGAGCTTGCGGTGCGGGATCCAACTCACGAAGCCCTGTTTGAGAGGTGCCAACGCGGTCAATTGAGAGGCTGCAGAGCCCCAGCGTAGGCCGAGGGTGAGAGCGAACTTTTCGCCGGTGTAACTCACGTCTCCACCGGCGAAGTTGAGCCCGAAACCCATGTAGCCCGTGTATGGGTAGTCGAGGTTGTTGTAGCGCCCGGCGACTCGGTGAGCGTTGTACAGGTAGAAACCGCTCGTCATGACCTGCCAGTTCAAACCATCGAGCCATCGAGCGGGCGCTTCTTCGGGGAGCTCCTCGGCAAACGCCCAACCAGGAAGCCAAAGGCTGCAGAGCAGTGCAGCGGTCAGAGCTCGCTTCAGCATGGGCGCGGGGGCGACTATAGCCTATTCTTCTTGTCGCAATGACGGGTTCATCTGCTTTCGCCGAGCTCGGTGAGCTCGGTGGAGTAGCGTTGCGCGACCTCGTTTCGACCAAGCTGCTGATTGTAGCCTGCCAGGAGCTGAAGGATTTCTCGGTTGGCCGGGTAACGCTGACGAAGACGCTCGAGCGTTGCGAGCGCGGCCTCGTGCTTTCCCCGATCGAACTGGGCAACCGCGTAGACATATCCGAAACGAATGGTGTCGGGACGAGCCAGATGCGCGTGTCGGAGGTACACCAATGCCTCATCAATCTGCCCGAGCCGAACCAGGGTCAGCGCAAAAGCAAACTCGATGGTCGCACGATCGGCCGCGACCGATAGTCCCTGGCGGAGGATCGCTTCGGCCTCCGGGTCTCGCTGTAGAGTCCGGTAGAGGTCGGCAA
>JBAVOF010000615.1:0-4063 GCA_049691835.1 Polyangiales bacterium | reverse complement strand
GCACAGTACTGGTTCGACAACTCCAGCAACCTGACCGACTCAATCGAAGACGGTCGCTATGACGCGCTCGGCGGTGCCGTCCCGCGACCCCAGGAGACCCGCCACCTGTTGACCGCGTTCGAACGTTTTGCCTACGGGGTCAATCGTACCGACTTCGTTCGCCTTTCCGTGGGGCTACAGGTTCCGCTCAAGGCGCGGAGAGTCGGTCTCCATCCGATGCTCGAGTGGCAATGGGACATCCCCGTCAACCGGCAGGGCTTTCAGTGCGTCGAAACCACGAACCCAAACATCAATGGATGCTTGGCAAACGAGGGTCTCAAGGCGTTCCCGATGGCGCTCACGCTCGGCCTGCGGCTGCTCACCCCACCCAAGGGTCTTGCGTTCACCGTGGCCGCGGACATCGGGCTTACCGGAACTCGCGATTTCGTCCAGGAGCTCGCGCCGACCGTACCTTACAACGTCATCCTCGGTATCGCGTATGCGTTCGATGCACGTCCCTCCACGCCGGTTTCCTCGAGCATCCCTGATGCGCCGGTCGCGATCGTCGCCACCGATGGCGAAGTTCACGGTCAGGTCGTCGAGCAGGGCAACGGCAACCCGATTGCCGATGCCGTGGTGGCAGTTCTCGGCCAGGAGGTCTCCCCTCAGGTCACCGATTCGGATGGGCGATTCGTCACCTATGGTCTTCCGAAGGGGGAGGTCTTGCTCGAGGTGTCTCATCCCGAGTACGAGACCACCCAGTGCCGCGCGCCGGTTCCGTCGGACGTTCAATGCACGCTAGTGCCTTCGAGCCTCGATGGGGCGCTGCGAATACTGGTGATCGACCGTGACGGTGAACCGATTCCTGAGTTGGAGATCACCGTCCGTGGCCCCACCGAGCATCGACTGATTTCCAACGCCGTCGGCATCGCTCTGGTGCAAGCCATCGAACCTGGGGCATACACCGCTCACGTCGACGATCCGGCGTACCTGATTGCGGTGGCTGAGCTCGTGGTTCTCGCGCGGCAGGAAACTTCGGTGCAGCTTCGCGTTTTGCTCAAGCCCTCCCGCTCCGGAGTCGTAGTCAAGAAGAACGAGATCGCACTGCGGCGACAGATCAGCTTCGCCACAGGGAGCGACGAGATCCTGCCCAACAGCGAGCCAATTCTGCTCGAGGTGGCCGACGCGCTCCTCCGAAACCCGGATATCGAGCTCGTGGAGATCGAGGGCCACACCGACAATCGAGGCGATTTCGCCGTCAACATGCAACTCTCCCAGCAGCGGGCTGAAGCCGTCCAACGCTGGCTGGTGCAGCATGGCGTGGGGCCGGCGCGGCTGATGGCCAAAGGGTACGGCCCTACGCATCCGGTAGTGCCGAACATCACCCAGCAGAACCGCGCCCGCAACCGGCGGGTGCAATTCACGATTGTGCGTCGCGTCGAGCTGAGCGCCGCCGCAGCACCGTGAGCCCGAAGAGCCCCGCCAGGAGCGCCCCCAGTGGAGCGTCGGCTGGGGATCGCCCGGTGCTCGCGCTACACCCACCGTTGCTAGGGACGGAGGCCGGTGCGTCGCACGCGATCGGATCTCCGGCGTCGTTGGTCTCACAGTTGAGCTCGAGCCCACCCATTGGCGCGGCGTTACAAGACGAGTCGAGATCGCCGGGCGGGTAGATCGTACAGACCGCGTCGATGTCGTCCTGTGCGAGGGTACGCTTGGTGACCGAGCTCCGCTCGGCCATGGCATACATGGTGGCGTCTTGGACGCCGGAGTGGCCGATGCCGATGAAGTGACCGGCTTCGTGCGTGACGATGCTGCGCAAGTCGGCGACACCTGGGCTGCCGAGCGGGCAACCCTCGTCGGGACAGTCTGCGTATGGCCCACCCGCATTCGAGCGGCTGGCCAGCCTGTCGTTGATCATCATGTCGGCATCGAGGATTTCGCCCGTCGATGTGTTGTGCCAGACGATGGTCACTGCGAACGCGAACGAGTCGTAGCCCGGCTCGTCTGCGTCGGCGCACGGGTCCTTCCAGGGGTCGAGGAAGGCGATCGTGTTCACGTTCCCCGTCTCGTTGTACTCCGCCCGCTTGCACGTGGATGCTTGGAGCGGTTGAAACACAAGGTTCGGGGTCTGGCCATCGCAGTCGGCCTCTCGCCAAGTGTTGAACGATTGGTCCACCAGGGCTTCGAGCTCACTAATGCTCGGCGTCCCGTCCGGGTTTTCGAACCAGCGGGAGCCGCGCGAGTCGACCGCGTACGAAAGGCATGGATTGGTCCAGACCAGGGGCTGACCTTTTTCCTCGCAAGCCGCTCCGCCGACCTGTGCTCTACCCTCGGTCGTCATCCGGCAGTACGCGGAGGCATCGTTCGCCGCGACAACGGCGAAGAGCGCGAACAGGAGGGTCGCGGCACCGAACACGACACGGCGCAGGCGTCGATCACTCATCGGTGCCTCCGGTGTTTCGTTCGATGATTTCCCGGAGCCGTGATAGCAGCCGGTCGAGGCGCTCCCCGTCGGGCAGCGCACCAAGGCTCTGTTCGAGGCGACCTTTGGCGTTGCGCCGCATGAGCATCAAGCCTTCGCGATTCTGGGTCACGGTCTCGACGCCTTGCTCCGTACGCACGCGCATCACCCCTTGTCCCATGCCGACCGGTCGAAACGCCGTATATGGGCCGCCGTCGCGGATGAACACCAAGACACGCTCGCCGACGCTGAAGGAAGGCTCCCCCTCCACACGCATCGACACGTCGCCCACTTGGCCACCCAGCGTCTCGACGATGACCTCGCTTTCGTCGGGAGCGCTGCCGCGGAGCTCACGCTGTACACCGATGCGGTACCAGGTGCCGAGCTGCCCGTCGGGGCGCTCGAACGATTCCGAGAGCAGGACCCGACCGAGCACGATCCGGTCGGCGTGGGCTACCAGCTCCTCCAGCTCCAGCCCTTGGACGATGGAGCCATTGGCGGGGCTCGCGAATAGCCATGCGGCCAGGAGGGGGCCCATCAGGGCAGACAGCAACCTGAATCTAAGCATTTCCTAAACGTGCGGGTGCCGCCGCCATCCGTCAAGCGATCCTTCCCACACGATCTCGATTGACAATTTCCCTGCAATTTTCGTACACCTTGCCCCATGCAACAAGATCCCTCGTCTCGCCATCTCCGATCGGCGCTCGGAGTGCTATGCATCGTGGCGCTCGGCGGCTGCGACGTCGCCAAGTTCACCGCCGATTCGACGGCAGGGCTGTTCTCGCGAGCGGCCCCCGCGTTCGAGTCGTACTGGGACTATGATCTTGCAGGCGAAGCGGTTCCGGCGACCATCGTTCAGCTCGAAGGGATTTTGCGGGTCGTGCCCGACAACGACGCGATTCTCGCGCAGCTCTCGCAGGCGTACATTGCCTACGCCTACGGCTGGGTCGAGGCCGATGTCGAGGCGCTCGAGTTCGAGGGCGAGTACGAGGAAGCAGACGCGCTCCGTGCACGTACGAGGACCATGTACCTACGGGCGCTGGATCTGACGCGGCATCGGGTTCGCCTACGCAATCCTGACGTCGATCGCGCCGTCAAGGGAACCATTGAGGAGGTCGAGGCCTGGCTCGATGAAGAGTTCGACTCCAAGGCCGATGCCGAGATTCTGCTCTGGCACGGGTATGCCTGGGGCTCATACATCAACTCTGCCAAGGACGACATGGAGGCCATCGCGGACCTGGCCTACGCCAAGGCATTCGTGGAGCGTTCGATCGAGCTCGATCCCAACTACTACAACGCGGCGGGCTATACCTTCATGGGCGTCGCCACCGCCTCGGAGATGGCGGCGGATCTGGACCAGGCCAAAGCTTACTTCGAGAAAGCGCTCGATCGGACCGAGCGGCGCGCACTGATGGCCCAGGTCAACATGGCACGTCACTACGCCGTCAAGACCGGCGACCGCGAGCTTTTCGACGCGCTCCTGACCGAGGTGATGGACGCCCATGATCCATTGCCGGAGGCACGCCTTGCCAACTGCATGGCGCGTGAGCGTGCGGTCATGTACATCGAGAACGCGGACCAACTTTTCTAGTGTTGTCAGCCACTAAGGAAGGTATTCTGCGA
>JBAVOF010000614.1:0-5450 GCA_049691835.1 Polyangiales bacterium | reverse complement strand
GCTCTACCCGGTGCTTATCGACGACTTGCTCTTCGAGGTGTTCGAGTGAGAGCGCCAGCTCGCGGTCGCGGAGCGTCAACGCATTGAGCTCGCTGGACTGCGCGTCGATCGTAGATCGAAGCGCCTTGAGCGAACGCTCCGCCTCGCCCAGTTGCATCTGCGCCGAATCATAGCGACCACGGTGGCTCGAGAGCTCCTCGCGAGCTGCGGCCGCCTTATGGGCAGTCTCGCTCAATCGACCATGGTGCAGGAGAATACGCCCGGCGGCCTGCCCGCGATCACGATCTGCGATCGCAACGTCTTGTCGCAGGCGGCCCTCGCGCGCGTCCAACTCGGCGATCGACCGTTCGAGTTGTCCGAGCACGGATCGCTCGCGGTCTGCACGTTCGCGTGACTGCGTTGCGCCCACCTTGACCTCGGTCGCCTTCGCGGCCTGTTCCTCGACCACCCGACGACGTTCGGCGAGCACGCTTTCGGCAACTCGCACCGCTTCCACTGCATTGGCCACTTCGCGCTGCGCATCGGAGAGCTGGCGCTTGGTGTTTGCCTCGTCCACATCGACTCGGGACAAGGCCGATCTCGTCTCCGTCTCGGCACTGGCGATTTCCTGGCGGCGCTCCTCGACGCGTCGAAGCTCCACCTCGACGAGCCGCAGGTCACGCTCCGCGCCCAGAATTTCCAACTCGGCATCGTGAGCTTGAACGCGCGCAGAGTCGATCGCAGCCTGCCCCTCGGCAATGGTCGCTCGGAGCCGGCCCTGGTTTCCAGTCGCGCGCTCGAGCTGCGCTGCTTGGGACGCCGCCACCTCTCCGAGCTCGCGGATCTCGCGCTTCAGCCGGAGAAGGTGCGCTGCCGATTCGTCCTCCGCACCACCGAGGACTGCGCCGTCGGGGAGCAAGGCCTGTCCGTCGAGTGTCGCCAACTTCCCCTGGAAGCCCTGGCTTTGCAGCCGCGCCGCGGTCCGCAGGGTGTCGACCACCAGCACGTCGAACAGGAGATAGCGTACCCAGGCCTCGTCGGCGCGTGAGTGGTGCACCAGTGTCAGCAGCGGTCCTACGATGCCCATCCCCGTGGGAAACGGCGGAACGATTCGCGGCGGCCCGCTCGGCGCGCGCGGGAGGAACGTAGCCCGACCCTTCCCTTCACGCGCGAGGTAGTCTGCCGCGCGCAGGGCTGCGTCCGTGTCCTCGACGAGCAAGTATTCGAGCGCACCGCCCAACGCGGCCCCGAGCGCGCGTGTGTGTTCCGCCGCGCACTCCAAGCGATCGGCAACCAATCCGACGAGACCGGTACGCCCCTCGTCGCCGGTTGCATTGGCGTATTGGGTCAGCACGGCCTGTGCGCCGGCGCCCACGCCTTCGAAGCGCTCATGGATCTCGTCGAGGGAACCAAGCCGCGAGCGGGTTACCGCGAGCTTCTCTCGGAGCGCGTCGACCTCGAGGTCCGCGGCCTGCAACGCCTCTTTGCCCGAGAACAGCGAGGCCTCGATCTCGGATTGTCGCTCGGCGGTCTCTACTTTGCCGCCACGAAGACCGAGCATCCGGGCTTCGTGCTCGCCACGTTGCTGCGAGAACTCGACCTCCCGTGTTGCGAGCAGGTCTCGCTCGTCCTGCAAGCGTCCGAGGCGCGCACGCATGTCCCCGCGGCGGGCCTGATATCCGTTGAGCACGGCCTCGGCGCCGACGATACGCGCGTGGCCCTCGGCCAGCCGGGAACGGGCGCTTCGGAGAGCGGCCTCTGCGACTTCTGCAGTGTTTTTGCGGGCCCGGAGCTCCTCTTCGACCTCGGTGAGAAGCTGGCCGGCCCTGGTTTCGAGCTCCTCGAGCTCGCCCATCGAGAGGCGAACGGCGGACACCTCGCCCTTCAAACCGTCGCGCTGCTCTTCGAGTTGCCGAAGCTCGCGCGTCGCGAGCTCTTTGCGCTCGACCAACGCGGTCTGACGATCTTGTTGTTGACGAATCAACCCTTCGAGCTGCCGCACCAAATTGTCGAGCTCGTAAGCGCGAACCTGTGCGCGCTCGACGGCCGCACCGAGTTGCTGCAGCGCGACGCGCTCCGCCTCGACCGACGCTTCCTTGGCGGCCAAGGCATGGCGGCTCGCTTGCACAGTCTCGTTTGTTTTCGACAGTGACGCATGGACCGAGGTGATTTGTCCCCGAAGCTCCAAGAAGCGGTGCGACGCAACCCACAAATCGAGATCGCGCATCTCCTTCTTGTAGCGTTTGTAGCGCTCGGCTTTCTGCGCTTGTCGCTTGAGTGACGCGAGGCTGCGTTCGAGCTCCCCAATGATGTCGGTGACGCGCAGGAGATTCTGACGCGTCTGATCCATTTTCCGCTCCGCCGCCCGCTTACTCAGCCTGAACTTGCTGATGCCGGCGGCTTCCTCGATCATCGATCGGCGGTCCTCCGGCTTGGAGGTCACGATGTACCCGATACGGCCTTGCTCGATGATCGAGTAGGCACGCTTGCCTACGCCCGTCCCCAGGAACAGGTTCGTGATGTCGAGCAACCGGACCGGAGTGCGATTGATCAGGTAGTCGCTCCGGCCCTGGCGATCGAGCCGGCGGCTCACCTGGATTTCGGCGTAATCGGCGTATTCGGGAGGTGCCAGACCGTCCGCGTTGTCGAACGTCAACGTGACCTCGGCAAAGCCATGAGGGCCGCGCCCCTCCGCGCCGCTGAAGATCACATCCTCCATGTGCTTGCCACGAAGACGGGATGCCGATTGCTCGCCCATGCACCACTTGATGGCATCGACGATGTTGGACTTGCCGCACCCGTTCGGGCCTACGACGCACGTAATGTCGTGGTCGAAGTGCACCGTCGTCTGGTCGACGAAGGATTTGAAGCCAAGGATTTGGAGCTTCTTGATCTTCACGATGCCCCCCAAAGGAGTAGTTGGATGTGGCTATCACTGAACATACGACATTGCAACGTTTTGCGCGACCAGAAGCGAGGGTCAGGGTCTGACCCCCACAATATGTTGTGGTCGGGTTCCGCCGCCGCGCCTAGACCCGGGAACGCGCGGCGGCTCCTATTCGCCGTCGCTTGGCTCGGTCGACCCCTGAACGTCGGCCTTGGTATCCGTTTCAGCGAGGGGCACGGAAGACGGGCGCTGCTCCACCAGGAACTTGAGGAACGTGTCGGCGGTTTCAAGGTCTCGTGTACGGAGCCGATCGACGAGGTCGTGGAGCCTTTGTCGATGGGCATCGCTGGCGGCTGACCGACTCTTCTTTGGGACGGGCTCCTCGACGCGAGGCTCGACCTCGGGCTCGACCTCATCGGCCGTAGGCACGTGCCAGGTGGGCCTTTCCACGGAGTGAATTCCGTGCGCCGTCAGCCACGATTCCATGCAGGAGCGCAGCCGTTCGGAACGAAACGCAAACCAACGCTCCCGATCGACCGGATGCCCCATTAGAGCGTCTTTGAAACGCCGAAACGCGCCCTTTCCGTCGATGGAGACGTTGAGTCGCCGCCTTAGCTCTGGGTCTTCGACGGTGGCTATGAATCTCTCCATCCAGCGGTATTGCTCACGGGATGAAACCGGATCGATCCGGATATATCGACTGTCGCTCATGATGCGCGCGTGCATCGAAGGGTCCGCAACCCCATCGACGACGCGAATCACTTCACCGGTGTCGAAATGCAAGTAGCTGTGCACCTCTGGCGCGTTGTTCTCAAATGCGTCCTCGAGTGCCTCCCACGCTACGGGTACTTCTAGAGTTTTTCCATCTTTGTTGTCTTGCCCGACATCATGCTCGCTCATTTTAATCCTATCTCGCTTCGCGCCCGCCGCACCGCGTCGCGCCATCGCCTCAAGTGCCCATCTCGTTGCTCCTGGGTGACCTGAGGCTCAAAGCTACGTTCGATACGGTAAGCATCTACAATGGACCCAAGGCCCTCGAATACACCGACGGCCATACCAGCTAAGTAAGCAGCGCCTAAGGCAGTAGTTTCGACGTTCTCGGGGCGATCGATAGTCACCCCGAGCACGTCGGATTGAAACTGCATGAGTAAGTCATTGCGCGCCGCCCCACCATCGACCCTCAGACGGGTGATGGGGCGATCGGCGTCCATCTTCATGGCGTCGACCAGGTCGACGATTTGAAATGCCACTCCCTCGAGGGTTGCGCGGGCCAGATGAGCTGCCGTCGTATCCCTCGTAATCCCGTAGATGAGACCGCGTGCGTGCGGATCCCAATGCGGCGCCCCCAGGCCAGCCAGAGCCGGCACGAACACGACGTCGCCCGTCGTATCCACCTCCCTGGCCATTGCCTCGATCTCGTCGGACGAGGAGATCAACCCGAGCCCATCGCGCAGCCATTGAACGGCAGCGCCGGCGATGAACGCACTGCCTTCGAGCGCGTACACCGTCTTGTCGCCGAGGCGCCACGCGATGGTGGTCAGCAGCCCGTTGTCGGAATGCACTAGGTTGGTACCGGTGTTCATCAGGAGGAACGCGCCGGTGCCGTACGTACACTTGGCGTCTCCGACTTCGAAGCAGGTCTGGCCGAACAAGGCCGCCTGTTGGTCGCCAGCCATCCCCGCGATCGGAATGCCGTCCGGCAAGCCGGGGACGCGGGAAGTGCGCGCGTACACCTCGGAGCAACTCCGAACCTCGGGCAACAAGGCCATCGGCACGCCGAGCTCGGACGCGAGCTCCTCGTCCCATCGTCCTTTGCCGATGTCGTAGAGGAGCGTCCGGGATGCGTTGCTTGCGTCGGTCACATGCGCTTGCCCGCCGGAGAGCCGGTGCACCAGCCAAGAGTCGATCGTACCAAACGCCAGCTCGCCCCTTTCGGCACGGACTCGCGCGCCCTCGACGTGGTCGAGCAGCCATTCGAGCTTGGTGCCGGCGAAATACGGATCGAGCACGAGCCCGGTCCGTTGGCGGAACATCTCTTCTTTGCCCGCGTCCTTGAGCTCTTGACAGCGGGCGGCGGTACGCCGGTCCTGCCAGACGATCGCCCGGTGGACAGCCTTGCCGGTATGCCGATCCCAGAGGACGGTCGTTTCGCGCTGATTGGTAATTCCGATGCCCAAACAATCGCTGGCCGACACGCCAGCTCGCTCGATCGCCTCCTTCACCGCATTGCCGACGCTTTTCCAAATCTCCTCGATGTCGTGCTCGACCCACGCAGGTTTCGGGAAATGCTGAGGAAACTCGTGATTGGCGCGTGCGAGAACCTCTCCCCCCGAAGACAAAAGCATCGCAGTGGAACCTGTGGTTCCCTGATCGATTGCCAAAAGAAAGCCCGACATCCGAGCGGCTACGGTACGAAGCCTCGGGCGCAAAGTAAAGCGACTACTCTGGGTCGCTCATCCACGCCCGAAACCGCGGCCAGGCGTCTCCGAGACTCGCCTCGAGCTGGGCCGCGGCTGCGTTCAGACCCGGGGCGTCCGCGCCTAGAGCGCGCGCCCGCTCGGCGCACACCATCGCTGCCAAGCGC
>JBAVOF010000613.1:0-3583 GCA_049691835.1 Polyangiales bacterium | reverse complement strand
GGGTCCACCACCACCGAGGTCAGCATACCGATCTCGTTGCATGTCCGAGCTGGAATCGCGTGATCCGATAGGACGCCTTCGACGGCGCCTTGAATCTCGAGTTTCGTCTGGCACGAGCCGAACGATGCCTGTCTGTTGTTGGCGACTCGAATCATGCCCGCAGGTGCTGGCGTGTAGATTGCCGCTGCAAAATCGGTCGCCGCCTGGTCGATTTCGAGAACGCGAGAGGCGCAATGGTCGAGCTCGAAGATCCGCTCGGGCTGGCCAATGTCCGCGATCTCGTACGGCGTTCCCAAGGCGACGACTTGCTCATCGCGTCTCACGCGACCCCGCCACTCGGCAAGGGAGGCTTCCAGGTGTTCCCCCTCTTCGTCGGTGGCCCGCCATACCGTGACGCAGTGCCACCACCTCGGCGCCCAGAGGGCGGAAAACGCCACCATCACCAGCACCGTCGTTCGTGCGGGTGTGGCTTGAAGAATGCCCGCGAGGAGTGCCGCGAGGCTGAACGCGGCGATTCCGAGACTTCGATCGGGCTCGTGAAGAGACCAGATCGCAGCCGCCCAAACTGCCAGAACCAGCGAGAGCCAGGTGGTTGCCAATCGGCGCGTTTTCCACGCGGCAATCCCATATGCGGCGGCCGCCAATCCGCTGATACCCAGGGCGAGCACGGGCCAGAGCGGTGTCAGTGATTGCCGCGTCTGGAACTGGTACCAAAGCGCGCGCCAGTCGAATGGTACGATCATACGCAACCAAAATCGGAGGAGACGAAGATAGTCAGGAGCCTGCAGCATGGCCCGGGTGTGCCCCCCGATGCCGTGCAAGACGGCGGTGGTGGCCAAGATCGCGGCCAAAGCCCCTAAACCCGCGGCGCCCGCGGCGAGGGCACGCGACCGGATGTTGGCATTCGACGAGGGCAGCAGAAATACCGCGAACGGAATCGCCAACGCGCTCTCTTTGGTCAACGCGCCGGCGAACGTCACGGCCGCCAGCGCTACGAGCAGCACTGCGGACCCCGGCGATCGCACGAAGCGCACGCCTAGCCACAGAGCGGCCATGATGAAGATCAAGCACAGCAGATCGATCTGGGTGCAGACCCAGAACCAGTGGTCTTGCCGTACCGGATGAATCGCGACGAGAGCAGCGCCAACTGATGCGCCCTGCGACCCAACGAAGGCGCGAAAGACCGCAAAGGTTAGGGCGATCAAGACCAGCTGCAGGCCTAGACCGACGAACCCAAACCCCGCCGGACTCGATACGCCGAGGGTATCGAGCGCCCAAATCCACGCGTGGAAGACCGGACGGAAGTGCCCGTATGGATCGGATGAGACCAGGCCGCTGACGAGCCCACCTCTTGCCGCATCAATCCAAGGGTGATCATCGGAGTGAAATCGGACGGGGCCCAGATGATAGGCAGCAACCAAGAGGAATACAGGCGTCGCGAAAAGCAGTGGCCAAAACGACGATTCCTGGCGCTCTGCGGAAGCGCTGTCACCGGGCGTCGATGCAGACTCGTACTTCGTGCTTCTCAAGGTCAGCGGAGCTCCAACGCGTGGTTCGCGCTCGGACAATAGACTAGAATCGCATGAGGCGCGACCGGTCGTCCCACACGAGTCGTCCTTGCTTTTCGGGGCATGCGGTCACCGCCGAGCCGCGGTGTCCTATGGATGCCGAACGCCGATTGTTTACGAACTGGGGTTGAGAAGCAATTCGAGGTTGCTCAGTGCCCATTCGACGCGACGCTTTGGACTCAAGGTCAGGACTGCGTGTTGCTCTCCGATGAGCGATGTGTAGAGCAAGCGTGCTCGCTTGGACGCGGTTGGGGAGTCGAGTCCGTGGCGTTCGAGCAGCGACCGAACATACGTGTATCGCTCGGTGTCCACCTCGGCGACCGCGACAGCGGCACTCTCATCGTGGCTGGCCCAGGCGCGAATCGCGCGCTCGAGGGGCCCTCCGTGACGGAACACCCGTCGCGTCAGCTCTCGGAGGCGGTCAGCTGGATCGTCGCATGCGCGCTCGACCGCCTCGATGACATCGAGGGTGGCCGAGCGCCGCCAATGCTCCAACAGGGACACGAGCAGCGTCTGGCGGTTAGGAAAATGCCAATAGAAGCTGCCTTTGGTGACGCCCAAAGCCCGGGCCAGCGGCTCGACCTGAACCGCCCCGATCCCTTCTTCCGCCAGAACCCTCAGCCCCATCTCGGTCCAGGCTTCCGCGCTCAAACGCCCTGTCATCGTGGGTACCATACGGTACCGTATTGACAAGGGCAACGAGCAACGCTAGCATCCATACGCTACCGTATGGTTGCAGAGAGGAAATCCAATGCACATTCGAAACGAGCACGGCCGGCGGGTCGCCCGGCCCGCAGCGGAGGTCTTCGGTGAGCTGGAAGCCGTCGGAACCAAGACCGATAGGCTCTGGCCCGCCCCCTCGATCCCGTTCGAACGCACGCCCGGACCCCTCGAGGTCGGCAAAACCCGCGAACGGCATGGGATCATCCGGGCGGTCCTAGAGGAGCTTCGCCCGGGTCAACGATTGGTATGGCGCGCGGATCAGCCCTTCATCAAAGGAACGCACGGTTTCGAGGTGAGGGAAACCGATGACGGCTGTCACGTCGCGCACGTGCTAGACGCCGACCTGGCGTGGTGGTTCGCACCCGTCTGGACAATGAAGATGAGCGAAATCCACGATCGCATCGTCGAGGGCCTCTTGGCGCGGTTGGACGCGCATCCGAACAGGTAGTCGGCAACCAAGCTTACGCTTGCGGATGGAATCGTTTGACCTCGATCTTTCCGCCTTGCACGTGCAGGAAGGAACTCTCTGGCACGAGCGTCCACGTCTTAGTGTGGGGGCCGATGGCCTCCGAGACGATGGCGAATGCAGAGTCACCAAGCCGCTCCGCGGCGCCGGGGTTGATCCGGTGGAGATCCTTCATGCTCGGACTGTGGTAGAGCGTCGGCGCATCGGGACCGCTCGCGTAACGGGCCGCGTAGAGCGATGTTCCGTCAGATACGCCTAGCGTCATCCAGATCGCCTGCTTGACGCCGTAGGAGCGCGCCGTCTTCTCGACGAAGCCCACCATGCGTTGGATCGCCCCCTGGGGGTCGGACTCGAGCCCGAAGGTAAGGGCGAGATGGAACATGATCTCCGAATCGGTGCTACCGAGGATGTTCTCGAAGATCGCGGGATCGACCGCCATCAGAAGCTCTCGGCGAAACCTCTGGACCTCCTCGATCTCGCCGTTGTGCACGAAGAGCCAATTGCGATAACGGAAGGGATGGCAGTTGGTCTGTTGCACCGTTGCGAGCGATGTGGCGCGCACGTGAGCGAGGAACAGCGGCGATTCGATGTGCGTTGCCAGGTCGCGTAGGTTCGTGTCGTTCCAGGCAGGTTGGGTGCTGCGAAAGAGACCAGGCTGTTCGCGATCCCCGTACCAGCCGACGCCGAAACCGTCGCCGTTGGTAGGCGTGTCCTTGGACCGCGAGGACATGCTCTGGTCGATCAGGTTATGTTTCGGTTTGAAAAGCAAATCCTCGAGCGGGATTGAGCCCCCCGAATATGCAAGCCAGCGGCACATACTGCATCC
>JBAVOF010000612.1:0-4967 GCA_049691835.1 Polyangiales bacterium | reverse complement strand
CCGTTGATGAGGTTGCGGCGATCGGCCTTCGCTCTTCTGCGCGGCTCGGTGAAATCGCGATACGGTGCGGTGCGCGATCTCGGCGCTCCGCGAAGGATGAGAAACAGGGCCTCCTCATCGGTGAGGGCGTGTCGGCTCTTTCTATTGAGGGTCTCGAGTGCGGACTGCATTTCGAGGGGTAGATCGGTGGTCGATTCCACGCATTCGGTATGCTCGAATCCGCCGTGTACGATGGTTCGGACATCTCCTTTGCCGATCCAGAAATCGCCATCGGTGGCTATGAGGTGAGATGCCGAGCGCCACACCAAGGATAGGTCCTTGTAGAAGATGCGGGGGAAGATCTCGGTCCGGGCGCTGGTTATCCCTTCCTTGACGACGTAGGCGACGAAGAAGCGCAGGGCCGTGTTCTGGCGAGCATTCGTCAGGAAGAACCGAGTGTCGAAAAGCGAGATCTCGTACTTCGGCGTGTAGCCCGTCGAGAGCAGCGCCATCGGATCGTCTTTGGCTTCTCCTGCGGGTCGCAGCCGTGCGCCGGACGAGATCAGCTTGCGAAACTCGCGGGCTACCTGAGCGGGTGTCTGCTGGCTGGGTTCGACGCTCGGCACGATGCGCGTGGGGATGAGTGGTGTCATGGGCAGTGGCAGCTCGTTATCTGTCTCGCATCGGCAAGCCTTCATACAACGAGCGTGGGCGGTTGCGCCACCTCGAAAATCCCGGGTCACTCGACGGCACCGGCACGTTCTTGCTTGGGCCCTGGCGCACGATTCTGTTAGGGTCGCGCCCGTGCGGAGCGTCTTCAGGCGGGGTGCGGCCCTCTTGTCCATCGTAGCGCTGCTCTCCGTAGGGATTGGGGTGGCGCGTGCACAAGACATCGAGATCCTGACCGAGCCGCCCCCCCCAACCGAGCGCTCACCGCAAGCCGTCGAACCTCCAAACACACTCACGTTGGAGCTCGGGGGCGCCCTTGCGCCGCAAGCCGAACAAGACCACCTGGATGAGTGGCTCGAATACGCCGCAAGCGCTTCGCGATTTCAGCGTCTCACGCAGGGTTCGACTATGCTCGTAGCCGGGACCATCGTGATGGGCATCGGGATTCCGCTCTACCTGCTGCGCAACCCCGGCACCGAGCTCGACAAAGGTCTGGGTCTGGCAGCCATTGCGGTGTCTGGCGCGTGCATGGGCTTGGGCATCGTGAAGCTCGCGAGCAAGAGCGCGGTGGAGAGACAGCTCGAGCGCTGGCAGGCAGCCAAAGATGCCGGGCTTACTCCTCGCGAGCTCGCCCGGTTTGAAGGTGAGCTCCGCAACTACGGAGAGCTCGCGCGGCGCTCAGTTCTGGTAGAGCGATGGACGAGCTTCGCCATGGCGCTCACCGGGGGACTGATGATTGGCCTCACGCCTGCGGCCGATCTGTCTCGTGATGGAGCGACGATCGGTTACGCCGGTGGCGGCATCTTCCTCGGCGCGGGCTTGCTCGAGTTCGGCCGGAGCTTCCGCAAGCGCGCAGTGCCTGACTACTGGGAGACGTATCTCAGTGGGAAACGTCCGCCCCCGTCATTGAAGTGGAGCGCCTCTCCCGCGGTCGGCCACCAGTTCGCAGGCGCAAACGTAGCCGCCCGCTTCTAGCGAATCCGCACTACTCGAGGTCCTCCAGAAGCCCTCGGTCGAGGTGCTTGCGCACGGTCCGCCGGTCGATGCCAAGCGCTTGGGCGGCTCTTTCGAAGCTCCCCGTCTGTCTGTAGACCCAGGTGCTGTACGCCGTGATGACACGGGCCATATCGGCCCGTGCGCCTTGCATGTCCGCGAAGAGCGCTTGAAGGCCAGGTTTGGGAGCTGGGGCGTCGGGCGCAATGTACCGGTCGTGAATGAGGAGGTTTCGCACGCATTGCTCCAACTCACGCATGTTGCCCGGCCAGGCGTAGCTGGCCCCGACGCTCGCCTCGATGCCGCAGACGATGCTGTCGATCAGGATCGGGTCGGCGGACTCCAGAGTGCGCTGCACGATGACGGTCACCAGATGACCGAGCTCTTCCAAACTGCCTGCAAGCTGCTCGCGCAAGGAGGGTGTGCGGATGATATCGGCGCAGAGCCGATAGTACAGATCCTCGCGAAAACGGCCGGCCGCCATCTCCTCAGATAGGTTGCGATTCGTCGCCGCGACGAACTTCCCGCCGAACTCTCTGGCCCGTGTGTCCCCCAACCGATGAAACGTCCGGGATTGCAACACGCGCAAGAGCTTCACCTGCACGTCACCTTCCAGCTCGCCGATCTCGTCGAGAAACACGGTGTCAGACGGTGACTTGCCCTCGAGGTGACCTCCCCGGTCCACGCTCGCCCCCGTAAAAGCGCCTTTCTTGTGCCCGAAGAGCTCCGACTCGATGAGCGTCTTGGACATGGCCGCCAGATGAAGCGGATGAAACACCGTTCTGAAATCCGAGTTGAAACGACGCCGCCCCGCATCGAACCCGATGAATCCCGAAAGACCAATGGCGCTAGCCACGAGCTCTTTGCCGGTCCCCGACGGACCAAGAACGAGAGTGCTGACTTCGTGCATGCGTCCGCGCAGGTGCTCCAGATACCGACTCGGCTGATGGGTGAAAATCGATTCCCAAACGCTGCTGCGAAGGGCCGCTGCTGCGTGAGACGTTCCGAGAATCTGATGATACACAAAGTGAAATGCACGGCGGCTCTGAAAGAAGATGGCGAACAACAGTGCGGGCGTGCTCCCCCAGGATGGCGGGCCCACTCGTTCGAACAGCTCGATGAAGTCGTCGCAAAACGATTGGTAGAAATCGATGGTCGGGGACGCTTCGGCGGCGATGATCTCCAGATAGAACGCTTGCTCGTATCGGTAAAAGAGCACGTACAGAGCTACTCCCCGAATCAGCTCACGCTCTTGCTCGGAGATGCGCTCGCCGCGCGACAGTCGTCGTTGAGCGCTCTTCATTTGCACTTCGGCCTCCCGCTGGATCGCGCCAAGGACGGGGTCGTCCAGCGACCAGTCCACCGGCCGGCTCCACGCAGACGACGCGACGACCTGCTCGCCTAGAATCAGGGCCTCGAGCGCACGGCGCTCATCGCCAAACGGATTGATGAACCCCAAGCGCCCGATCGCCTCGAGCTTCCGCACTACACCGGGATCGCCTACGTACATTTATTGTATCTCATATGTACAATAAATGCTCAAAGACAGCCAGCGAGACCGCAATTCACCAATGTTTTCAAAGCGCCTCCCCTGGCACGGCCCCTGCTCTACTGAGCATAGGAGGTCAGCGATGAATCGAGTGAAACGCTGGACGATGAGCGTCACGAGTTGGGTCGATGGGGTGCTCGCCCAAGTGGAAAACCACGAAGCCAACGTAGACGCAGCAATCGTGCGCGTACGCAAGTCGGTTGCGCGAGCACGGGTGCAAGTTCGGCGGGTCGATCGGGACCATGCCGCGCTCAAAGACGCGCTCGCGACGGAGGAGGATGCAACTGTGGCTTGGTCGCGGCGCGCGAGAACCCACGAGGACGAAGACGCCGCGCTCGAGTGCCTTCGACGCGCCAAGTTCGCGGAACGTCGCAGCGCGCAGCTCCGGCATCGTCTCGCGGAGCACGAACGAACTCTGAAAGAGCTCAACGACGGCATTGGACAATTGGGCGGACGCCTTCGGGAGCTCATCGAACGCAGGAACATCATGCGTACACGGCAATCGCGCGCGGAGGCGATGCACGGGATGTCGAACGCGACGATCCCCATCGGCGACTTGAACGACGTATTCGATCGCTGGGAAACGCGGGTCGCCGAGATCGAGATAGGCGGCGAATGCGATGAGTACGTAGATGTCTTCGAGTCCGAGCTGCAGAGCGCCGAAGAGAGCGCCGCGCTCCGCGAAGAGCTGCGGGCAATACGGTCTGGGAATCGTCAGGCCCCATCGTCAATGCAGGAGTGAGTCATGGAAGACACGAGGCTACAGAAGCTATTTCGGATCTTGCGCGCGTGCGGTGCGGCGATGGTCGTTGCCGGAGCGAGCACCTTCCTCATCCAGCAATGGGACGAAGTGGGGCAGAGCACTCGCTATCTAGCCCTCTTGGGCATGACGATCGCGCTGCCTGTGCTGGGCTACGTCTGCGGTATTGGCCTTCGCGAGGGGCGGAGCGCGCGCGTGCTGATGCTCACCCTCCTGGCCATGCTCCCAATTCATGCCGGCGTCCTCGGGGGATTCGTGTATTCGAAGTTCGGTTCCGAAATGGGCAATGTCGCTACGGTGGCCAAGTGGGTCGCGGACAGCAAAGCGCAGGCCCTTCTCCTGGTCCTGATCGGTGCAGCCGCGCTTGGACCGTTGGTCTGGGGCGCGTTTCGCGTCTTGTCGCGCCCGCACGCCACCATGCTGACGGTAGCGAGCCTCGGGCTCCATGCGCTGCTCCTAGTTCCGAGCCGTACAGGCGATTGGGCAACGCTCGCCGTCGTGATTGCCGTTGCCGGAGCAAGCTGGGTCATCATGCGGCTGAAACCGAACACCCGCGAAGCCTGGCTCGGCGGCACGTCCTTGTTGCTGCCCGGCGTTCTGCTCATGGCGCGCCAGTTGGCGTTCTATGACACGACACAGATCTTCTTCGGAACGATTGCCGGGATTGGCGCCATCGGGATGTTCTCGCTCGGACGCCAATTGGAGGACGCGGCACTGGAGCGTTTCGCCATCTCGCCGGCGGTCGTCTCGGCGGTTCTTTTTGCCAGCCCAATGCAAACCGCCCTGCGCCTCAGTGACGCGAGCACGAGCTTACTCGTCGGCTTGTCGCTGGCCATCGCCATGTTGCTTTTCGGGTGGCGAAGCGAGCGTTCACGACGCTTCTTCGTTCGCTCTGCGCTACAGCTCAACATCGCGATCTCCGTCGTCACGCTAATCCTGCATGGCGGCCCCTGGGCTGCCCTTCAATCGATTGCGCTCGGACTCGGCTGGCTGAGCCACGGCTTCATGACCAAGCGC
>JBAVOF010000611.1:0-4362 GCA_049691835.1 Polyangiales bacterium | reverse complement strand
AGCCCAGCCCGCGATCTACGAAGAAGACATCGCGCCAAATCTCAAAGCGGGCAAGATGCTGATGTTCGCTCATGGCTTCAACATCCGGTACGGCACGATCGAGCCGCCGGAGAACGTCGACGTCACGATGGTCGCGCCGAAGAGCCCCGGACACCGCGTGCGCGAGACCTTCCAGGAGGGGGGCGGCGTGCCGGCGCTGCTCGCCGTTCATCAGGACGCGACCGGCCATGCCGATGCGCTCGCGATGTCATACGCCGCCGGGATCGGCTGCGCACGGGCAGGTGTACTGACGACGACCTTCACGGAGGAGACCGAGACCGATCTCTTCGGAGAGCAAGCCGTTCTGTGCGGAGGCGCGTCGGAGCTCGTGAAAGCCGGATTTCAGACGCTCGTCGAAGCCGGGTATCAGCCGGAGCTCGCGTACTTCGAGTGCCTTCACGAGTTGAAGCTCATCGTCGACCTCATGTATCGCGGTGGCCTGAACTACATGCGCTACTCCGTGTCGCACACGGCCGAGTGGGGGGACTACGTTAGCGGCCCGCGCGTGATCGGTGACGAGAGCAAGAAGGCGATGAAGCAGATCCTCGCCGAGATCCAAGATGGCACGTTCGCCAAGCGTTGGATCGAGGAGAACGAGAAAGGCCGTCCGAAGTTCAATGCGATCCGGCGCGCCGAGCAGGAACAGCCGATCGAGCAGGTCGGTGCGAAACTCCGGTCGATGATGCCTTTCGTCGACCCAGTTGAAATCAAACAGGGAGACTAAGACAGACGCCGCCCGTTGCGGCGTCGGGAGAACGAATCATGCAACCCGATCACGTACGGATCTTCGACACAACGCTCCGAGATGGAGAGCAATCGCCTGGCGCCACGATGACTTCATCGGAGAAGCTAGAGGTGGCGAAGACGCTATCGCGATTGGGGGTGGACGTCATCGAGGCCGGCTTCGCCGCCGCTTCTCCCGACGACCTCCGAGCGGTGAAGAGCATCGCGGAAGCCGTCGGAGTGACGGGCGTGGAAGGCCGCCCGGTGCCCGAGCCGCCGACGATCTGCAGCCTGGCGCGGGCGCACAAGCCCGACATCGACAAAGCAGCCGAGGCGGTAGCCCCGGCGAAGCACCCCCGCATCCATACGTTCCTCGCGACCTCGCCGATCCATCGCGAGCACAAGCTCCGCATGACCCGGGACGAGGTGCTGGCGAAGATCGGCGAAATGGTCGCCTATGCGCGAAGCTTCTGCCAGGACGTGGAGTTCAGTCCCGAAGATGCGGGGCGAACGGAGATGGACTTCCTGTACGAAGCGCTTCAGGCGGCGATCGAGGCGGGTGCGACGACACTGAATATCCCGGACACCGTCGGGTACACGATCCCCAGCGAGTTCGGTGAGCGCATTGCGATGATACGCGAGAACGTCCCCGGCATCGAGAACGTGATCATCAGCGTGCATTGCCACGACGACCTTGGATTGGCGGTCGCCAACAGCTTGTCCGCGGTCCTCAACGGGGCGCGGCAGGTCGAGGTTGCAGTGAACGGGATCGGGGAGCGTGCGGGCAACGCATCGCTCGAAGAGGTCGTCATGGCTCTGTACGTTCGGCGCGACCTGTACGGCATAGGGACCCGAATCGACACGACCCAGCTCACTCGCGTGAGCCGCTTGGTCAGCAAGGTCACGGGCATGGTCGTACAACCGAACAAGGCGATCGTCGGCGCGAACGCGTTCGCTCATGAAGCCGGCATTCATCAAGACGGGATGCTCAAGCACGAGGAAACATACGAGATCATGCGCCCGGAGACCGTCGGTGCGGGCAAGACCCAACTCGTCCTCGGCAAGCATTCCGGGCGCCATGCGTTTGCGAATCGTTTGATCGAGCTCGGATATCCCGTCTCGGGCGACGGCCTCGACAAGGCCTTCGCGCGCTTCAAGAAGCTCGCCGACAAAAAGAAACACATCACCGATGCGGACCTGTTGGCCCTGGTAAGCGACGAGCTGCACCAGCCGACAGAGTACTGGAAGCTCGAGAAGATCCAGGTCGGATGCGGCACAGGAATGCCGACCGCCACGGTCAGGCTCACCGGACCGAACGGACAGACGCAAACCGTGGCCGAGGTGGGAACCGGCCCTGTCGATGCGGTGTACAAGGCCATTCAGTCGCTCGTGCACGTGCCGTGCACGCTACTCGAGTACACTGTGCAGTCGGTTACCGAGGGCATCGATGCGCTCGGGGAGGTCAGCGTCCGCGTCTCGCCGGAAGAGATCGATACGCGGTCCGACAAGATCAATCCGCAGAACGAACGCGCGCGCGCGCGTGTGTACCACGGCCACGGCGCGCACACCGACGTGATCGTCGCGAGCGCCAAGGCCTATCTCGCAGCCATCAACCGCATACTCGCGATCAGAGAAGCAACGCAGAACCCCAGTGAGGCAGCCGGAAGCGCTGCGTGACCCACATCATGGCACCAAGAACACTATTTCAGAAGGTTTGGGATGAACACGTCGTCGTCCAGGAACCGGACAGACCAGCGGTTCTCTACATCGACTTGCAGCTCATTCACGAGGTGACATCTCCGCAAGCGTTCACCGGTCTTCGCGAGCGCGGGCTCCGAGTGCGCCGGCCCGACAAAACGATAGCGACGATGGACCATTCGACACCGACACTGCCCAAGGCGCTCTGGGTCATCGACGATCAGGCCAAGGCCCAGCTCCGACAACTGGAGCGCAACTGTGCAGAATTCGGCATCGAGCTGTTCCCGCTCGGCGACAGCCGGAACGGGATCGTTCACGTGATCGGACCGGAACGTGGCTTTACTCAGCCGGGAATGACAATCGTTTGCGGCGACAGTCACACTTCGACGCACGGGGCGTTTGGAGCTCTGGCGTTCGGGATCGGTACCAGCGAGGTCGAGCATGTCCTTGCCACGCAGTGCCTTCTGCAACGCAAGCCCAAGACCCTCGAGGTGCGAGTCGAAGGCCAGTTGATGCCAGGAGTAACGGCCAAGGACATCATCCTTGCACTTTGCGCGGAGGTCGGCACCGCCGGGGCAACTGGCTTCGTCATCGAGTACACGGGCTCTGCGATACGCGGCCTCGACATGGAGGGCCGCATGACCGTATGCAACATGAGCATCGAGGCCGGAGCCCGTGCCGGAATGATTGCGCCGGACGAGACGACGTTCGAGTACCTGAAGGGACGAGAGCGAGCGCCGCAAGGGGCGGCTTGGGACGCTTCCCTGCAACGCTGGGGTCAGCTATGCACCGATGAGGGCGCCACGTTCGACGAGTCGGTCGTCATCGATGCCAACAAGCTCGAGCCGATGATCACCTACGGGACCAACCCGGGGATGGGGATGCACATCAGCGGACCGATGCCGAGGGCCAATTCGTTCTCCGACGCATCGCAGCGAGCCGCCTTCGAAAAGGCGATGCAATACATGGATCTGCAGCCCGGTAAACCTCTACTCGGCCAGAAGATCGACGTCGTCTTCATTGGCTCATGCACGAACTCGCGAATCAGTGACTTGCGGTTGGCCGCGGGGATCTTCAGTGGGCGCAAGGTTGCCGATGGCGTGCGCACCCTCGTCGTCCCCGGGTCACACGACATCAAGAAACAGGCCGAGGCTGAGGGTCTCGACCGGATCTTCAAGGAGGCGGGCGCCGAGTGGCGCGAGCCAGGCTGCTCGATGTGTATCGCTATGAACGGCGACAACCTGGAACCCGGCCAGTACGCGGTGAGCACATCGAATCGGAATTTCGAGGGACGTCAGGGAAAGGGCGGCCGGACTTTCCTCGCCTCGCCCCTCACCGCCGCCGCCGCAGCAATTACCGGCGAAGTCACCGATCCTCGGAGCTTGCTCCTGTCCTGAAAGGCCGAATCATGGCGAAATTCACCACGCTGACCTCCCACGCGGTCCCCTTCCCCGCCGAGAATGTGGACACGGACCAGATCATCCCCGCGCGGTTTCTCAAAGTGACCGCCAAGGATGGCCTGGGTGACAGTCTCTTCTGTGACTGGCGCTACCTCAAGGACGGCTCACCCAACCCCGACTTCGTCCTCAACGAGCCGGCTTCACAGGGCGCCCAAATCCTCCTCGCTGGGCACAACTTTGGCAGTGGCTCTTCACGCGAGCACGCGCCTTGGGCCCTGGTTGGTTGGGGCTTTCGCGCGATCATTTCCACCGGCTTCGCAGACATCTTCAAGAGCAATTCGCTGAAGAACGGTTTGCTACCCGTGGAAGTGCCCCCTGAGGTTTACAAGACGCTCCTGCAGATGGTTCAGGCCGACCGTTCAACTCGGATCACGATCGACCTCCCAAGCCAGTCCGTAACTGGCTTGAAAGGGCTGGAAGCGACCTTCCCCATCGACGCGTT
>JBAVOF010000610.1:0-12366 GCA_049691835.1 Polyangiales bacterium | reverse complement strand
AAGCCAACTGAGGTCGCCCAGGTGCTCGATGTGCTCTGGGGGGCGATGAAACCCTCGTTGTAATGAGCTCGGACCTCAGCCACTACCTCGACTACGCGACGGCAAAGGCGACGGATCTAAAAACGGCCCGCGCCGCCGAGGCACTGGCGCCGGACGAGATCGACTACGACTCTGCATGCGGGCGACTTCCCGTCCAGGGATTGTTGCTCGCCGCCGCGAAGCGTTCCCTTTCGGTGCGAAGACTCGATCTTCGCAATTCCGGCGACACTGCGGGTTCCCGCCGCGAGGTGGTCGGTTACGCAGCCTGGGCCGCGGGTTTTGCTCCAGCCGCTGGGGCCGATGCAGACATCGCATAGCAGTCACAACCACCGTAACCACTTGACGGAGCTCGCCTCAGTCCCCGTCGGCCCTTCAATCCTCGTCGATGCCCGGCCTGTCGCAGAAGTGTCGGGTTTGGAGTTGCCGTTTCACGGTACGACTCAACTCGCCCAGGTTCTTGTCTGCGCCATCCAGTATCGCATGACGCTCTTTGCTCGATTCGCGCCGCGCCAGCTCGCGCTCAAGCTCCGATCCCGTCGCCCCTTTGAAAGGTCCGCCGATCTTTTCGCGCAGATCCGCGCCCATCGCCTTGCGCGCGTCGCCGATCACCTGGGGCATCGGTTGGCCCTCGAGGTCGATCTCGTCGTCATGCTCGTCGCGCTCCTCAATTGCTCGGCGAGCTTGCCAGCATAGTCGGCGACGGATTCGATGACTTCCGCGAAGGGATCGCTCTCCTTCTTGATGAGCAAGACTTTGTCCATACCGGAGAAGGCATCCATGGTCTTGTAAACCAGCACGTACCCTGGATTCAGGCTGAGGTTGGGCTCGCGCCACGATGCCTTGCAGTCGCATTCGCCCGATTCTGAAGACCCAGTCTGAGACTCCGAATCCGTGGGCTGGAGCGCGAGCAAGCACCCAAGGTGAGGCTCATGACAGCGAGCCACACGCCGGGTAGGGTGTTGAGTTTCATGTTGCTCGAAGGGAGGCTATCAGGTTAGCTTGCCGCCTGTTAGTCGCTTCGTTCTCCACTTGAGGCGAAGTGCGACATCAGATCCTCGACTGGTTTGAGCACGCGATTCGAGCCATACGAATCGAGCGCACTGCAGTATGCTTCGTAGGCCCATTTAGCTCGAAACGAGCAAAGAATGCACGCCTCAAATCCACGGTACCATCGCGTTGAGCGAACCGGCAGGAGGAACACGGTCGTCTTGCTTGGGCTTATGTGCGGTGTCGCAGCGATTTGCAGCACCCAAGCCGCGCGTGCAGACGATAGCCCTGCAAAGCCTTCCGCCGACGAACCCGAACAAGACGGCGATGAGTCGAAAATCATCGTGAGCACGACGGGCTATGCGTCTCTGGTCGACGCCAGGCTCCTCGACGAAGCGATTAAGGACGCATATGAGGGTTCTAAAGGGTTTCGTCGCATCTTCGGTTGGTCTCGGATTACGGCGGGGACCGCGCTCGTCGGTTTAGGAATCTGGCGGCTGGTTGGAAAGAACGAGGACGACAACGAGTTTCAGCGCGGCCTAGGGATCATGTTTCTGAGCTTGGGTGGTACCAATCTAGGCGAAGGCATCGCAATTATCGCGCGCGGCGTTCAAGAGGAAGACCGCTACAGGCGGTGGAGATCAGCGAACGAGCGTGGACTAGGCGTGAGAGAGCTTGCTAGGTTCGAAGGGGAGCTCCGCGCCATGGCGCATGTACGCAAGCGCGAACGCAAGTTGCAGCGCGGTCTCGGGTTGGGAAGAGCGCTTGCCGGTGCGCTCCTTCTGTCTTTGGTACCCGTGCCGAGCCTCAACAAGGCAAGCCGCCAAGCGGCCTACATTCCGGGTTCGGTTTTCGTCGGTACCGGCCTTTTGCAGTTTGGTCTCTCGTACCGCACATCGAGCTCCGAGAGAGCTTGGGAGGAATACGAGGCCAAGGTGGGACTGAAGGGTGCATGGCTCCCGAAACCAAGCTTCGGCAAAGGGACGATCACCGGCGTGTGGTCGGGTTCGTTCTGACGTCGACTGGTGTGCTTCTGTTTTTTCTCTTGCCGCGTGGGCGCTAAGTTTGCGCCGATGGTCGCCCCACTCAGACAGCGGCATGGAAGGCGCTCGCCGCGCATCATGAGCAGGCGCACGAACTTCAGATGCGCGCGTTGTTCGCAGACGACCCGCAGCGAGCGAGCCGATTTTCACTGGCACTTGGCGATTTGTTGTTCGATTTCTCGAAGAACCGCATCACTGAAGAAACCTTGACGCTGCTGTGTGAGCTCGGCCTTCTCGCTCGTCGTGACGCCAGCTTCGATGCCGGCGTCGATCCGTGCCTGGCGCCGCCAGGTGTAGATCGTCTGCTCGCTTATCCCAAGCTCGGCGGCGACCTCCGCCACCTTCCGTCCGCCTTCGACCAGATCCACTACGCGGCCCCGGAACTCCGGCCGGTAGCCTCTTCGTGCCATCTCGTTCTCCTCTCTCCGATGGCAGCGAAGTCCAGTTTCCTTCCTACGTCAAAGGCGGGGCACCCCAAGAGCCTCCGGCAAAGCCGGGGCGATTCACCCTCTCGGTCGTAGCGACCGAGAGGGTTCAACATGGTGTCTCATTGGGCGTCCCCAGCGGGGTTTGAACCCGCGTTACCGGCGTGAAAGGCCGGGGTCCTGGGCCACTAGACGATGGGGACGATAAGCTAATGAGGCTCGCGCCTCGACGGTGGGCCGTCAGGGAATCGAACCCTGGACCGTCGGATTAAAAGTCCACTGCTCTACCAACTGAGCTAACGGCCCGACGAATGGCCCGGAGCTGTCTAACATGCCGATCCGCGGGGTCAAGCCAGCCCTCAAAAGACTCTGGCTGTCGGTGTTCTCTTGGGACTTGGGGTCGTGTTGGCCGATGGCCGCCGCTGTCCATCTCGCGGCACTATCGCTCGAGCCAGACGTTGTCGCTTTGGATCCATGCATCCATCGCGCGCTTCACGCTGGGATGCTTCTGTGCCAGGGTGCCGACGCCGCGCGCCGCCAACAGGTCGACCGTGTCCCACCACGATTTCGTCGTGATCAGCAGCTCCAAGGTGCGGAGGAAGGCCGCCGAGCAGGACGCGAGGTGCGCCCGAACGTAGTCCGCGCCGAAGTCCCCGCCGTTCGGTGGTCGAGATCCCCAGAGAGGGGAACTGCCCTTTCATGTAGGCGGTCATCGGCAGCGCGCGATCGGGATCGGCGTTCGCTTCGAAACTCGCCGATACCCGCTCGATCAGCGTCGTTGTCCAGGGGTTCCCCATCACGCGAGCCTGTCGAATGATCTCCAAGTCGAAAAGCTGTATCATGACAAACGGGATGAATGAGCTGACCGACCGGCCGAGGTCCAGGTACATCGAGATCGACCATTGTTGGATCTCGAATGACGAGATGCCTCTGTATCGATGGACCTTTCCCGAGGAGGCCACGGACGAGGAGCTCGAGGCCTGCCTCAGGGCCCGTGAGCACTGGGGAGCGCGTGCGCACTATCATGTCGCCTGGGTCATCGATCTCTCGAACATCATCAAGGCGTCTGCCACGCAACGTCAGGCGTTCGCACGGCATCTGAAGCGATTCGAGGAATACAACATACGCTGGAACACAGGCTCGGCATTGGTCGTACCGAAGGCCTGGCTTCGCGGCCTGGTGACTGCCGTGTTTTGGCTCTCACCGCCGGAGTTTCCGAATAAGCTCTTCTCGGAGCCTCTTGAAGCAGAGGGCTGGGCCAAGGCGCAGTTGGCCGCAAAGCTTGCGGCGCTGCGCGCCGACGGAACCAGATGATCGGCTTTGCTTGCGGCTTCGGCGTGTGACCGGCGCCTATTCGACGTGCAACTCTTCGCTCGCCGCGACTCGCTTCTGCGCCGACTTGCTCTTTGTTGCCTCCCGCTCGCTCAAAATCTCCTCCATCGTCTTCGGGCGAAGGTCTTCTGCGGAGTAGGGCAGCGGGGTGACGCCGCGTTCGAGCCAGGTGAGTTTGCCAGAGAGAAGATCTTGGCCGACACGCATCGCGCGCGCGTCGTCGTTGTGCCATAGCTGATGGAACAAGGTATCGATGGTTCGGCGCGTCTGACGAGCGAAGAAATCGGCGAGGTCTACCGCATTGGCTGCCTCTTCTGCGCCCTCCTGCTGGAGCTTGTGCGCGTGTCTCACCGTGGCGGCCAGAGCGAAGATTTCGATGCCGATGTCGACGATCCGGAACAGAAACCCTTGGCGGCGCTCCAGGCTCGGGCCGAAGCGGGCCATGCCGTGGAACGTGCTGCGAGCGAGCCGCGCCGATGCGCGGGATGCAAAACGCAGATGCTTGGCGAGCTTGCCGTATCGCGAGAAGCTTGGCCAAAGGCTCCAGCGGAACCAGCGAGTCGGATACCACCAGGCGTAGAAGCCGAGGATTTTGGGCAGGGCGCCAAGACGCGCGCCGACGCTCGCTTTCGGATCGATGAGCTTACCTGCGACTTGCAGGTGCTTGTCCACCGCCTCGCGAGCGATGAAGAGATGCATGATCTCGCTCGAGCCCTCGAAGATCAGATTGATGCGACTGTCACGCATGGCTCGTTCGATGCCGATGCCCGGCTCCCCACGCGCGGCCAGCGAGGTCTCTGTTTCGTAGCCGCGGCCCCCGCGAACCTGCAGCGTTTCATCGGCCAGTCTCCAGTTTCGAACGCTGTTCCACTCCTTGGCGGCTGCTGCTTCGAGGCGGATGTCGGCATCCTGGTGGTCGGCGAGCTCGCCCACGGCATAAGTGATCGACTCCATGGCGAATGCCGACGACACGATGTACGCATTCTTGTGCGCGATCGCCTCGTGCTTGCCGATCGGGACGCCCCACTGAACCCGGGCGTTGGACCATTTGCGCACGACCTCGACGAAGCGCTTCGCAGATCCGGATGTGGCCGCCGGCAGGCTGAGTCGCCCCGTATTCAACGTCACCAGTGCGATTTTCAGGCCGTCGCCGTCGTTGCCAATCAAATTGTCCTTCGGGACCTTGACGTTGTCGAAGCTAACCACGCCGTTCGCTAGTGCGTGGAGCCCCATGAAGCGGCTGCGGTGCTCGATTTTGACACCTGGCCAGTCCATTTCCACCACCAGGCAGTTGATCCTGTTCGTGGCGGGGTTCCGTGCCATGACCACGATGAGGTCGGCGAGGGTGACGTTGGTACACCAGAGCTTCTGTCCGTTGAGCAGGTAGTGTTCGCCGTCTTCTGAGAGCGCTGCCGTCGTTCCGAGTCGCGCAGGGTCCGAGCCCGCCGTGAGCTCGGTCAGCGCAAACGCGGAGATGGCTCCCCGTGCGCACCGCGGCAGGAACCGCTTCTTCTGCTCTTCGGTGCCGAAGAGCTTGATCGGTTGCGGGACGCCGATTGCCTGATGTGCCGACAACAGCGCGGTGATGTTGCCGTCGTATCCGCCCAGCAACTGCATCACGCGGACGTACTCGGGATGCGTCAAGCCGAGGCCTCCGTAGGCCTTCGGTATCTTCAAACCAAACGCGCCGAGCTCGGCGAGCCCGCGAATCACCTCGGGGGGATACTCACCAGTGACGTCGATCGCCGCGGGGTCGACCTCGTCGCGGAGAAATACCTCCAACTTTCGGTACAGCTCCCAGAACTCGGGGCGGTCCGGCTCATCGAGGGAGAGCCGTTCGAGGAGGTCGATTCGGAAGTTACCGAGAAAGACATCGCGCATGAAGCTCTGTCCGCGCCAGGATTTCTCTCTCGATTCTTCTGCGACTCTGCGTGCTTCTTCTGCATCGACCATCGGGGCCTCCAAACTTCGTACAGCCGCCGTCCGATGGAGGGCGAACGTGAAATATCGGCGGATGGCCTCGATTTCACAAGCGTCAACGGAACCCAGGGGCTGAGGTTTGCCTTATGATTGCAAATTTACGTCTGTACTGGGAGCTCTGCCCGGGCTGGCTCGCGATGAGGGGCAGCGCACGGGGTCAGTCCGCGGCGCGCAACCTCGCCAGGACCGCTTCTGTGAACCCCGGCCGTAGGTAGAAACCGCGCGGCATCGTCCATTGTACGGCGCCTTCGTCGGCAGGCGCCCGGCGTCGGCTTCGCCCGCTTGCAGCCTTGGGACGCACTTGCAGGACCTCGCCGAGGTGACCGGTGATTTCCTCGACGTCCCCCGCCGCGATCATTTCAGCAAGCCGCTCCCAATCGGTGCGGAGGAGCCCCTGCTCGGTAGCGTTGGGCACCCACAAGTACGCGCGACCGACTCTCCGGTCGCGAAGCGGGGTCTTGGAGGCGGCTTCGACGGGAACGAAGAGCACGCGTCCGAGCTTCCTGAGGACAGTGCTCTGCTCCCAATCGGTGTCCGCCATGGCCGCTAGCGAGATCGAGCAGACGAAGGTCGACTCGCGGGGCCTTCCAGTCGCGTCGAGGGGAATCGTCTTGAGCTCGATTCCGAGTCCCACGAAATCCGGCTCCGCACGAGACGCCGCCGTCGCGCCGAGTGCCCTTTCCACGATCTGCCCGGCGATGCCCTTGGCGCGCACCGATTCGGCCGGCACCTCCATCGCGACCTGCGCACCGAGCTCACCGAGCGTGAGCCCGGCAATTGCCCAAGCCCGCTCCAGCAGCTCGTTCTGTGATGCAGGGGGTCCGACCATCCCTCTGCGCTGCGGGGCAGTCCCGCGCGTCATCAATGGAGCTCGCAGACCTTGGCGCCAAAGAGACGTTCAAGGCCGGTGAGGAGGGCGTCGCTGGGGTCTACGAAAAGACCCGTCTCTACCAGGTTCACGCGCCAGTCTCCGGGCGAGTTCAGCTCCAGGGAAACGGGGCAGGGGCCGGGGAATCGCTCGAGCGTAGCTCGGAGCGTGTCGAGTTTCGTGCGGTCGATGCTTCCCACCGTCAAGCGAACCGTGATCGAGGTGGTTCGTCGATGAAGGGCGTCGCTGAGGGGCGTCGCGTCTTCCAAGAGGATCTTTGCTTCCGATTGCGCGCTCTCGTCGTTTTGGTCCTGCTCGTGCTTCACGCGGCCGGTCAAAAGGATGGGCTCCCCCGACTGAAGCGCCTCCCGAAGGCCACGCTTTTCGAGCGGCTTGGGACGCACGATCACCTCGACGCGTCCGAACGCATCTTCGATGTGGAAAAACGCCATCGTGTGTCCCATCTTGGTCCGGCGTTCACGGTATCCCTGGACCGTGCCCCCGACGGTGACCTGCCTGTTGTTCGCTAGCTTGGCCAGGCTGTCGGTCGTGGCGTCGCAGAAGCGAAGCAACTCACCTCGATAGCGATCGAGCGGGTGTCCTGAAACGTAGAACCCGAGCGTACCGCGCTCCCGTGCGAGCTGATCCCGAGAGTCCCACGGATCGAGCACCGGAAAGCTTCCGCCCGGGTGTTCATACGCCTGAGCGTCATCCTCCGCGCCGATCAAACCGAAGAGGCTTTCCTGTCCGCTCGAGCGCTCGGCCTGAATGCGCTTGCCACGCTCGATCGCTTGCTCGATCGCCACGAACGCCTGCGAGCGGTGCACGTCGATGGCCGAGTGCACCGTGTCGAAGGCCCCACATTGCACCAGCGCCTCGATCACGCTCTTGTTCACGCGCCGCAGATCGAGCCGCGCACAGAAATCGAAGAGATCGACGAAGGGCCGCTCGTGCACTTCGCCATCCCCGCCTGGGTTGCCCCGTCGCGCTTCGAGAATCGCCTCCACCGCACCACTACCCACCCCTTTGATCGCGCCGAGCCCAAAGCGGATCTTCGGTCCCATCGGATCATGGACCTCGCCATCGTAACAGACTGGCTTGTGACGAAGCCGCGCCACGTCCTGGGCATCGTCCGGGTTGTAGACGACGCTAAACTCGATCCCGGATTCGTTGACGTCTGGAGGCAGAACCGTGATCCCCATCGATCGCGCCTCAGCCACCGTGCGCACGACTTTGTCGATTTTTTCCTTGTCGGCGGTCAGCGTCGCGCAGGTGAACTCGACGGGGTAATGCGTCTTGAGATACGCGGTCTGGTACGTGATGAGGGCATAGGCTGCCGAATGGCTCTTGTTGAACCCGTACCCCGCGAAGTACGCCATCAAATCGAACACTTCTTCGGCTTTCGCCTGCGTGTGCCCCCGCTTGATGGCGCCTTCGATGAACACAGCCTTCTGCTTGTCCATCTCGGAGGCCTTCTTCTTTCCCATCGCGCGCCGAAGCAGATCCGCGCCGCCGAGTGAGTAACCGGCCATCTCCTGCGCGATCTGCATGACCTGCTCCTGATAGACGATCACCCCGCGGGTCTCGCGCAGGATCCCCTCTAGGGATGGATGCGGGTACTCGACCTGGTGCCGTCCGTGCTTGCGATGGACGAAATCCTTGTCCATCTGTGCGCCCATCGGCCCGGGTCGGTACAACGCGACCGCCGCCACGATGTCGTCGAAGCGGTCGGGGCGGAGTTGCTTGAACAAGTTTTGCATGCCGCTCGACTCGAGCTGGAACACGTTGGTCGTTTCTCCCGACTGCAGCAGCGCATACGTTGCCAGGTCGTCCATCGGGATTTGATCGAGCCGAAACGGATGGCCTTCGCGGTCTGGTCGCCGGTCGATCAGCTTGGTCGCGATGTCGATGACGGTGAGCGTGCGAAGCCCGAGGAAGTCGAACTTGACCAGGCCGGCCGCTTCGACGTCGTCCTTGTGATACTGGGTGACGTAGACGTCTTTTTCGGGGCAGAACACCGGAACGTGGTCCCAGATCGGGCCCTCGCTGATCACCACCCCCGCCGCGTGCATGCCTGCGTGGCGCGTCAGGTTCTCGAGTGCCTGTGCCGTATCGAGAAGCTCGTGCGCTTGCTCATCCTGCTCGTACGCGGTCTTGAGTCGAGCCTCTTGCTCGAGCGCGTCGTGAATCGAGACGCTCTTGCCTTGTACGGGCTCCGGAATCATCGTGGCGATCAGGCCCGCCTCGCCCGGGGTCATCCCCATGACTCGCCCGACGTCACGCACGACGCTGCGGCTCTTGAGCTGGTGAAAGGTCGCGATCTGGCCGACGCTCGCCTGGCCGTACTTGTCCCGTACGTATTGAATGACACGGTCCCGTTGGTCCATGCAGAAGTCGATGTCGAAGTCCGGCATCGACACACGCTCCGGGTTCAAGAACCTTTCGAACAAGAGCCCATGCGTGATCGGGTTCAAGTCCGTGATGCGCAGTGCCCATGCGGCCAGTGACCCGGCCCCCGAGCCACGACCGGGGCCAACCGGCACTCCGTTGTCCTTCGCCCAGTTGATGAAGTCCTGCACGATGAGGAAGTACCCGGCGAAGCCCATCTTCAAGATGACCCCCAGCTCGAGCTCGAGCCGGCTGTGGTAGCGTTTCTCCTCGAAGCTCTCGCCGCGCTCCCGCATTTCCACCATGCGTCGTGCGAGCCCCGCAACCGACAGCGCCCGAAGGAAGTCCTCTTCGCTCGCACCTCCGGGCACGGCAAAACGCGGAAGCTTGGGGTCCGCCAGTGGCGTTGCTCGTCCTGCGCACATTTCGGCGATCAAGAGCGTGTTCTTTGCAGCCTCGGGAACGTGCGCGAAGAGACTCAGCATCTGTTCCGGGGTCTTCAGATAGAGCTCCGAAGAGTGGTGATGCACCGCTTCCATCTCCCGCACGCTGCGCCCGGCACCGATGCACTGGAGCACGAGCTGGGCGTGCGCGGATTGACGCTCGAGGTAGTGGCAGTCGTTGGTACCGACCAGCGGAAGCTCGAGCTCCTTCGCAAGCCTGCCTAGGACCTCGTTGAGCGGACGATCTTCGGGAAAACCGTGATCCTGAAGCTCGACGAAGAAGTGCCCGGGCTCGAAGGCATCCCGAAGCTTCGCGAGCGCGGCGCGACCGACCTCGGGGCCCTTGTTCAGGATCTCCTGCGCCACGTAGCCCCCCATACAGGCGCTCAGGCCGACCACGCCTTCGCTGTGCCGGTGGAGCACTTCGAAGTCGATGCGCGGCTCATCGTCGACGGCCATTCCATCGACCCAACCGGCGCTCACCAAACGAACCAGATTCCGGTAGCCCTCTTGCGAGCTGGCGAGGAGCAGCAGGTGGCTGAGCTCGCGATTCTTCGGGTCACGCCGATCACCCGCCGTGAAGTTCACCTCGCAGCCTAGGATCGGTTTCACATCGGCTTTTTCGCAGGTGCGGACGAGTTGCACCGCGCCGAACATGTTGCCGTTGTCGGTCAGCGCGACGGCGGGCATGCCCATCTTGGCGACGTGCTCGACGAGCTGCGGAATGCGGATGGCCCCGTCCAACATCGAGAACTCGCTGTGAACGTGAAGGTGTACGAATTCGGCCGCCATGAGCCAGACGACTCTACTGTGCCCGGGGGGCCGAATCCACCGAACTCTCCCTCAGAGCAGCAGGTCGAGCAGAACGCCGATGTGGGCGCGGCGCCGCTCTCGGTCCGCTTCGCTGAAGCGGTTCTCCCCGAAGAGCTGCTTGATCGCCGGATCTCGAAAGAAGTACACCACCAGCGCCCCGAGTATCGATGCATATACGTCCCGCGGGTCTCGACCGGGCTCGGGTGTAGCTCGGGCGTTCGCAGCAAGACTGGCGAGCGCTCCAGCCATCGCATCGTAGAACGTTTGCATCGAGCGTTCGACCCGATCGTCTCCCGAGGCCATTTCCCAGAGCATGATCTGCACTTGGTTTGGATGCTTCCAAAACAGATCGAAGCTTTCCAGCACCAGCTGACGGGTGGTCAATGGGTTGCCATCGACACCGAGCCGCTCGAACAGCTCCTGATGGCGTCGAAAGAGGCGGCTCACGACCTGCTCGTAGAGCCGCTCCTTGGACTCGAAGTAGTAATGAAGCAAGCCGTGGGTCACACCAGCACGCTCGGCGATGGCGACCATCCTGGTGCCGTCGAAGCCTCGATTGGCGAACTCGTCTTCGGCGGCGTCGAGAATCGTCGAGCGGGTTTGTTCGCGGTTGGCGTCCTTGGGTCGTCCCAAGGTCACGATCCGTCGCCGGAGACAAATGCCGCGGCCGCCTCGTACGCGCGCGCGAAGTCGTTGTCGAACGGATCGTCGATTGCATACAAGAACCCGCCAAAGCCGAGAAGCGCCGCAACGATCACCGCGGACCCTACGCTCACGGGCACCCAGAACCCCGGTCCCTTGCGAATGAAGCGGGGCGCGCGTACGCCGAGAACGCCAAGCGCGACCGGAATGCCGTAGAAGGCATGGTACAGCCCCGCCATCCCGAGGACGGCATAGTACGGGTAGAAGAACCAGGGCGCGAAGTGCATCGAAAACGAGATGCCTCCAAAGAACGGCGGCGCGTCGGCGAGGAGGGCGGGAAGGCGGGTCGCTCCGATGTGACCGAAGATGAAGATCGCGAGGTAGTACGCCGCGTATCGGTGCAGCCTAAGTCGAAGCGGAGGCTCCGCCGTCGACCCTCGCCGTGCGCGCATCCGGACGATTCCACTGACGATGTGGACGAGCAGCGCGCCGATCAGTGCGAGCTCGAGCAGTGGCCATTGGTACACAACGCGGGCTCGGCTCTGAAAGCCGTCGTACAGGTCCGCCCCAATGATCGCCAGCGCCGTGTTGCTGAGGTGAACCAAGACGAAGACCGAAAACAACAGGCCGGAGACCGCCTGCACCCTTGCCAGCTTGGAGTTATTCATCCGGCTGTTAGTAACAGAACTGTTAATAACTGTCTAGCGAGACCCTTTCCCGCGGTGGCCCGGCTTGCATGGCAGGGCTCGCGTGCTACTCCCGCCGCTCCCCAGCCCGGAAAATCGGGCCGGTTCATGGTGCATCTGATGAGCAAGTCCCCCCTGTCGATTGTAAAGGCCCGCTTCGGAGACGACCCGAAGAAGGCGAAAGAGAAACTGATTGCCGCCGTAAAAAAGGTCGCTGGCAAGGACCTTTGGCTCGACCGGCTGAACGAGGAGAAGGGGCTGCAGCACGTGTCCAACCGGAAGCTGCTCCACCTGGAGCAGGTCTTCGAGGCGGTGAGCAAACACGTCGGCTCCCGCGACAAGCTCATCAGCGAAATCGCCAAGATTCAGGGCCGATCGAAGGACGAGAGCTATGTCGCCCGGCTGGGTACCGAGTCCACTCCAAGCTTGTGGGATCGCTTCCAGGCGGTACAATCGGCTGCTCCCGGTACGCCGGGATCGGATTGAAGCACCGCCTCGGCACGGCGCCGCGTCGGCTGCGCAGCGAAAGAGTGGACCATGAGCAAGAGACTGTTCTGCGGGGGCCTCGCCTGGGGCACGACGACTGAAGACCTTCGAGAAGCATTCGAGTCGTTTGGGGAAATCACCGATGCCAAGGTCGTGAGCGATCGGGAGACCGGCCGTTCGCGAGGGTTCGGATTCATCACGTACACGACTGAAGAGGCCGCTGCGGCAGCCCGC
>JBAVOF010000609.1:0-3777 GCA_049691835.1 Polyangiales bacterium | reverse complement strand
TTCATCGAGCCCGCGATCGCGACGTCACCATCCGTTTCTCCTTTTCAAAGCGTCCGTGCGAGCCCTTCGAGCTGGTCGGCGGCTGAGCCCCAGCCCTCGTGGAAGCGCATCTGCTCGTGTTCCTTCGTTGCCTCGGCGCTCCAGTGCATGGCGCGGGCGGTGTAACGGGTTCGTCCGTTACCTGCGTCCTCGAACAGGACCTCGGCCACCATGAAGGGACGGCCCGAGGGGCGCCAGCCTGGCGCAAATGCGTCGGTCAAAACGAGCCGCTCGCGCTCGACGAGTTCGAGGTACACGCTCATGTTGTCGACGCGCGCGCCGTCGGGGCCGTTCATCACGGTGAAGCATTCCCCACCGGAACGTAGATCGATCCGCGCTTCGGTAACGTGCCAGGGCTTCTTCCTCGACTTGCTTGCCATCTCATTCACTATCGCTTCTCAGCGACTGCTTCACTTCATCCTCGTCAGCGCGTCTGGTTCGGACCGGAAAGCATCTCCGTGTAGCGTCGCTGCATCTCTTCGGGCTCGACCTGCTCGATCGAGTGGCCGACCAACCAGTCATAGCCGAACGGGTCTCGGATCGTGCCGGACCGTTCCCCGTAGAACTGATCCGCGGGCTCGCGAAGGACTTGGGCCCCGGCGCGAACCGCCTGCGCGATGACGGCATCGGCATCGTCGACGTGAAGATGGATGCAGAACGTGCTCGGCGCGTCGAGGCTCGGCGCGTAGATGCCGAACTCAGGGAATTCATCGGATATCATGACGGTGGCTTGCCCGAAGAGAAGCTCCGCATGGCCAATTCGGCCGCTCGGCTCCACTAGACGATACTTCTCCGTGGCACCAAACGCCGCTTTGTAGAACGCGATCGCATCCTCGGCGCTGCTAGCGCGGAGATAGGTGAAGAGCTCATGAATGGACATCAGACAGTTCCCTTCCTCGCTTGGGATGGCTCCGCATGGATCTACGCGGATCGGGTCGCGCGTCTTGAACAAATCTGACGGGCGCGGACGTAATGCCGCCAGGGGCACATGGCGCGAAGCGGGGTCCTAGGTGGACGGCAGAGCTTCATGCCAGCGCTCGAAGGTCCGTACGCAAGCGCTCGGGGTCGAGCCGCGGTAGCGCATGATCGATCTCCGCGTGAGTCTCACGCCAAACGGGGAGCGCCGCGACGAGCAGGTCACGCCCCCGATCGGTCAACGTGAGCTTCCGGCTGCGCTTGTCGTCCGCGTCGACATGGATCTCGACCAACCCGCGCCGCTCGAGCGGCTTGAGGTTTGCGGTCAGGGTCGTTCGGTCCATCACCAGCACGGTTGCCACGTCGCCCATCCGTGGAGGCTTGGGCCGGTTCAGCGACATCAGCAACGAGAACTGGCCGTTGGTCAGTCCGAACGGTCGGAGCGCGTCGTCGAAGCGGCGGGCGATCGCGCGGGCCGCGCGCTGGACGTGCAGGCACAGACAACGATCACGAACCTCATGAGTTACCGAGAGCGGAAGGTCATGGCGCATGCGCATACATTTAATTATGTTGACATCAACCTAAAGTCAACTACATTCGAGAACGAAAGCGTTGATCATCTTCGCCGCTACATCGAACTGCTGTGCGCCGCGCGAGCCGCGGGCGAGCGCAAACTCTTCTAAGAGGGACACGACATGAGAAAGATCTGGATCATCGAGCACATGTCGCTCGACGGCGTAATCCAGGCGCCCGGAGGACCGGACGAAGATCGAGATGGTGATTTCGAACATGGTGGTTGGATCGCACGGCATTCCGATCCGGTGGTGGGAGAGGTCATCGTTGCAGCTCACAGCAAGGCATTCGATCTGCTGCTTGGCCGCCGCACCTACGATATCTGGAGCGGCTACTGGCCGAAAGTTGAGAACGATCCGATCGCGGACGGCCTCAACGCCGCGACGAAATACGTCGCAACCCACAGGTCGGACAGCCTCGGATGGGGCCCGGTCGAGAGTCTCAGTCCGGACATCGTGCAGGGCGTTCGCCGCATCAAGGCAAAGGACGGCCCCGACCTGATCGTCTGGGGAAGCTCGACGCTGACACCCATGCTGCTCGAACACGGGCTGGCCGACGAGGTCCTGCTCTTTGTCTACCCGGTGCTGCTGGGTAAGGGGAAACGCTTGTTCTCGGACGGCGCTGATCCACGAGACCTTACGCTAGTCAGTTCGACGCCCGCGTTCTCGGGTGTCGTCATCAGCAGCTACAAGCACAGCGGAGCCCTGCGGACCGGAACCATCGGCGAAGGGGCGGGGTGAGCGGGAGCAAGCCCTGACAAGCACACTTCAGCACCAAAGGAGAAACCTGAAATGGAACCAACGATTTACCTTTTCTTCAAGGGCAATTGCCTCGAAGCGATGACGCATTATGCCGACGTGCTCGGCGGCGAGATATCGGGCGTCTTTCGAAACGCCGATGCGCCTGACCAGGAAAGCCGAATGCCCGGCGGGGACGACATGGTCATGAACATGGCCATGTCGCTGGGCAACACCAGCGTTATGGCCTCCGACAACACCGAGGAGATGTACGAAAAGCCGCGCGGCTTCCGCGTCTCGATCGCGCCGACATCGCGCGAGGAATTCGACCGCATTTTCGCCGCCCTCGCCAAGAACGCGCAATCCGTCGAGATGGCGCCTGACGAAACGTTCTGGGCCGAGCGGTTCGCCATGTTCACGGACAGATACGGAACGCCGTGGATGCTCAATTACGAAGGTGCCAAGACCCAAGGAGGGCCGAAATGACCAACCTCGTCACCTGCCTGTGGTTCGACCACGGCGAAGCCAGCACGGCGGCCGAGTTCTACGCCGCCACATTTCCGGACAGCCATGTCGACCGGGTGAACGCAGCCGCGTCTGACTACCCCGGTGGCAAGGAAGGCAATGAACTGACCGTCGAGTTCACCGTGCTCCGGCGCAAGTTCGTGGGCTTGAACGGCGGCCCGAACTTCACCCCGAACGAGGCCGTCAGCTTCATGGTCGTCACGGAAAGCCAGGAAGAAACCGACCGCTACTGGGACGCGATCATCGGGAATGGCGGCGGGGAGAGCGCATGCGGCTGGTGCAAGGACCGCTGGGGCTTTTCCTGGCAGATCACGCCGAGGCGGTTGCTTGATCTGACGACGAGCTCGGACCGTGACGAGGCAAAGCGCGCCTTCGAGGCGATGATGACGATGAAGAAAATCGACATCGCCGCGCTCGAAGCGGCGGTCGAAGGAAACTGAAGGAGCAACGCAATGAGTTACATCGACGGTTTCGTGATTGCCGTGCCGACGGCGAACAAGCAGAAATTCATCGAGCACGCCAAGCTGGGTGACAGCGTGTTCATCGACCTTGGCGCGACGCGCGTGATCGAATGCTGGGGTGATGATGTGCGCGATGGAAAGGTTACGGATTTCCGCAAGGCCGTTCAGGCCGAGGACGACGAGACGGTCGTCTTCTCCTGGATCGAATGGCCCGACAAGGAAACGCGTGATGCAGCCTATGCGAAGATGACCGACTGGATGAACAATCCGGAAGAGGCCGACCCGCGCATGAATCCCGAGAAGAACCCGATGCCCTTCGACGGCAAGCGTCTGATCTATGGCGGATTTGAGCCGCTGGTCGAACTTGCAAGCGGCCCGCAAGGCAAAGGGGCGTAACAATGCCCAGCACCGTCAAATTGCACCGCGTCCTCGCCACCAGGCCGGAAAAGGTCTATCGCGCCTTTCTCGAACCCGACGCCGTGGCGAGTTGGCTGCCACCCTTCGGCTTCACCTGCACGGTGCATGAG
>JBAVOF010000608.1:0-2439 GCA_049691835.1 Polyangiales bacterium | reverse complement strand
ACTAGACCATATGGAAGTGGCTGGACCCTCCGTTTATCGTGGGTTGGTCAGCAAGTACTGATCAGAGCCACATGAGTGATGCGCTAGCACACTCAACTTTCATAGGAGGTATCCAGCCATGAACCAGTCTACCTGGGTTGGTCTCGATGTTCATCAGGATTCTATCACCGCCGCCATCCTCCGTGGGGATTCCAGTCAGCCCGAAGTCGTTCGCCTCTCCGGCGATCTCATGAAGGTCCGACGTCTCTTCCGCCGGCTTTCGGCAGAAGGCCCCGTCCGTTCCTGCTATGAAGCCTCGGGCGCCGGCTTTGTGCTCCACCGGGTGCTCGCCGATGACGGCTTCCACTGCGAGGTGATTGCTCCCTCGCTGATCCCGAAGAAGCCCGGCGACCGCCGCAAGACCGACCGTCTCGATGCCGTCAACCTCGCGCACCTCTACCGCGGCGGTCATCTCACGGCGGTCCATGTTCCCTCGTCGGAGCAGGTGGAGCTGCGCCAGCTCCTGCGCCTGCGCGGCCGCTACCAGCAGCAGGCCAAGAGTACGAAGGTCCGCATCACATCGGTGCTGCGCACGCACGGCCATCGCTTCACCGGTACCAAGTCTCTCTGGACCCTGAAGCATCTCGTCTGGCTCGAACAGATGCGCCGGGAGCTGACCGGGCCGCTCCAGATCGTCATCGCGTCCGAACTCGAGCACCTCGAGTACCTCGAGATGCACCGCAACAGCTTCGATGCCGAGATCGAACGGGTCGCCCAGTCGTCGAGCTATCGGCGATCGGTGGAGGCACTCTGTTGTTTCCGCGGTATCAGGACGCTGACCGCCATGACGCTCCTCTGTGAGGTGGGTGACATCCGGCGCTTCGACTCGCCCCGGCGGCTGGCAGCTTACCTCGGCCTGGTGCCCAGCGAACGATCTTCCGGCAACATCCAGCGCCGCGGACCGATTACCAAGGCCGGCAACTCCCATGCGCGACGACTTCTCGTCGAGGCTGCCTGGAACAACCGCCATCGCGCCGGTGCGAACCTGGTGCTCAACCGCCGCCGCCAGGGTCAGCCGCCCGAGGTGGTGGCCATCGCACTGAAGGCCCAGCACCGGCTATCGAAGCGGTTCTATCATCTGCTCCAGAAGAAGCGCGTCAACGTGGTCGTGACGGCCGTGGCCCGAGAGATGTGTGGCTTTATCTGGGCCGCGCTGCGTGCGCTGCCGCAGAACTAGCGAGCGTAAGAACAGGTCGAGAGGAGCGCGTCGACAGGAGGATCCCCGTCTGAAGTATGTGGAACGAGCTTCTGGCTCGAACCCACGAGACTAGAGGGAGCGCTCCGGACGAACAAAATGCGAATGCGGTTCCGACCCGCGGATATCAGTCTGATGGATCGTCGAGACCCGCGTTCCTCTCGACCAAAACAAAGAGAGGGCCGGCGATGCCGGCCCTCTCCAACCTAAATCAACTTGACGGAGGGCACTTCCATATCACTTCAGCAGAACCATCTTTCGCATTTCGGTGAAGCCGTTCCCCTTCAGGCGGTAGAAATACACGCCCGAGGCGAGACCGTCCGCATTGAAGCTCAGCGTCGTGCGACTGCCGGCCGTCTTGACGCCGTCGAACAGCGTCCGCACCCTGGCACCGCTCACGTCGAACACCTCGAGGGTTACGTTGCCCGTCGTCGGAACGACGAAGTCGATCGACGTCTGCGGGTTGAACGGATTCGGGTAGTTCTGCGAGAGTGACTCGCGAATGCTCGGGCCGCCGGCGACACCCGTCGGGGCACCCATCGAGTAGTCGGTGTTCTGCGGATCGAAGTTGGTCCAGTAGTAGGTCCACTGGTCGCTCATGGGCAGGTTGGGGTCGAAGGCACCCTTGTAGTTGGTGACCACCAGACCCGCGAGACGCGGATTGGAGTAGTCAGCCGTGCCGATGAGCGGTGAACCGCCGGCCGGACGCGGATCGGGGTTGGTGAGGTCGCTCATGTCGGTCAGACCCACCGAGCTGGGCTGTGCCACCGCCGAACCCACGTTGTTGAACGAACCGGTGGTGAACCAGGTGTTCACGCCCGCCCAGCGCGTCTGGTCGTGGATGGACGTCGAGCCGCTGGGCAGCGTCGTCGCCTGCACGTGCGTGTTGCGGATCTGCAGCGAGTCACCCGACGCAAAGCCCTGGGTGGTCGCATCGCGGATGCTCAGTCCCCACGGGTAGCCCATGATGACCGAGTTGTAGATGCTGGTCTGGGTGGAGCGGCGCAGCACCGCGCTGTACTCGTAGGTGCCGAACCAGGCACCGACGAGCGCGTTGGTGCGCTCAGGACCACACAGGGTGAAGTTGCACAGCGTCGGCTTGGTGTAGGGCTGATCCGTCGAACTCGACGAACCGTCGTTGTCGGACTCGAAGCCGTTGGACTGGCCGGTGGGATCCGAAAAGTCCGGGTCACGCAGTGCGAAGC
>JBAVOF010000607.1:0-2386 GCA_049691835.1 Polyangiales bacterium | reverse complement strand
TCTCAGCGCGGAAAAGTATCGCCGCCATCTTCGCTCTCAGAAACCATATCTCAATCTATCTCAAACCGAGCTGGAAAAGACGCTTCTTAGGCACGTTCAGCGACGGGAGAACATCCAACTCTTCTTCGATCACGAATGGGAGACGTTCGAGAACGAGCCAGGGCCGATCGTGAGCCGGGTTCGGCGACACTCCGACGGTCAAACGCTCCTGATCAGCAGCCGCTTCGTCATCGCGGCGGACGGAGCTGCGAGCCGGGCACGCACTAGCCTGGGGATCGAAATGGAAGGGCCGGATAAAATCCAGGACTTCGTCAACGCGTACTTCGAGCTCGACTTGGGCGAGCACGTCGAAACACCAGCCAAGCTCTATTGGATATTTCACCCGGAGGCCACCGGAACGCTCATCGCGCACCATACGGAGAGGCGTTGGGTCTATCACGTTCCGATCTTTACGCCGTACGAACGTGCAGAGGACTACACCGCCGAGGTCTTTGCGAAGCGATTGCGAGTTGCGCTCGAGCTCGAGCGGGAGCGGGAGATCCCGATCAAGTCAATCAGCTTTTGGCGAATGACGGCGCAGGTAGCCGCGAGCTTCCGGCAGGCAGGTGTGTTCCTGGTGGGAGACGCGGCGCACCGCTTTCCGCCTACGGGCGGCTTGGGAATGAACACGGGAATCGCCGACGCTCACAATCTGTGTTGGAAGCTCGCCGCAGTGCTCCGGGGCGAGGCCGACGAGGGCCTTCTCGATACCTACGAGCAGGAGCGTCGCCCAATCGCAGAGCGCAACTGCGCCGAGAGCGCCGCAAACTTCGAGAAGATCTTCGAAGTCGTCGAGGCCTTCGGGATACCGCGTGACGGGCTCGAGATGATGGCCCGGATCAAGAACAGCGCTCCACTCAGATGGTTTCCGGAGGCTTTTCGAAGCGCGATTGGTCGATTGCTGAGCTGGCCCGTGCTCTATGCCCTGAGGCGGTTCGGGAGACGAGGCAGCATTCGGCGCAGAGTCTTGCAAAGCATTGCGGACCAGACGCCGCACTTTGATCGGATCGGCCTGGACATCGGCTACACGTATCAGCACGGCGCCTTGGTTCCGGACGGAACATCTGAGGACAAACCGGTGGACGGGGTAACCGGCTACGTGCCGTCGATGAGACCGGGCGCTCGGTGTCCTCATATTTGGCTCGATGCGCCGGACAGGACCCGGTCCACCCACGATCTGATTTCGCCCACGGGTTTCACCCTGCTGCTCGGCGATCGAGCGACTGCGTGGAGCGATGCGGCTGAAGAGATCAAGCAGGGGCTCCGTTCCCGGCTAGAGGTCCGCACGCTACAATCGTTGACTCCTAGTCAGGACGCTCGCATCGAGATCGAGGCCGTCTGCGGTATCGAAGATGATGGCGCTTTGCTAATTCGGCCCGATGGTCACATCGCGTGGCGTCACAACAGACTCCCCAGTCGACCGAAGGAAGCTCTGCTACAAGCACTACAGCGGTGTCACATCCAATGACCAGACCGCGGCCGCGGCTACGACCTCGCGTGGCCCCTCGATGCGACTGGATGCCCCCACAGGCCTTCGGGGTCGGACTCTCCTAGTCAGGGCCTCGGTGACGTTGGGATCGAGGTCACGGACCAAAGGACACTTCGCTAGCGCCGCATCCTAGGTTCGATCCTAGCCAAGCGATTAAAATCGTTGAGCTTCTCGACGAGCTCGGCGCGCGTTGGGACCCCCAAGACGAAACGTCGATCATCGGCATCAAGCCAATCGATCGTCGACCAGCGCCCGCGAACGAGAGCCTTCCAAAGCTCGAACGCCTTTTGCAGATCGCTTTTGCGCATGCCGCCACGGGCGCGATGGGACACACTCCTCGCCCGTTCGGGTCGAAGGCAGAGATCCCGATGGCGTCCTTGGCGAGCGCGAAGTGACGCATGATCTGGTTGAACGTGTCGAGATCCTTGCCCAGCGCATCGCTCAAGGTCTTGGGCATCGCGGGACGGCTCAACGGCCACGAAAGGTCCGGAGGCAGCGCCTGCTGCATGCGGGTGACGCGTTCGAGCAGGTCGTGCGGCCCGGTTCCCGTGTGGATCTCATCGATGATGACGGGCCCGCATTGGGGCGGGCGCAGGCAGGTGAGTGCGAAGAGCCCCAGCCAAAGGCCCAACGTAGTTGTTCGCGTGCTCTTCTGGGGGATGCTCGCCCGCACAATCACGCCCGAATCCGAGGGCGGAGGCCTCGTGGGACGTCCGGTTAACGCGGTTGGCTCCTGCGGTACGCGGCCCAGGCGCGCGCCAATTCCCAGGCGCGGAGCGGCACGGAGAGCAGGGCGCCAGGGTGCATTGCCGCAGCCTCGCGCAGGCGGGACTCGCTCGATGGAGCGCGGCGTAAGTC
>JBAVOF010000606.1:0-8122 GCA_049691835.1 Polyangiales bacterium | reverse complement strand
CGAATAGCGCTTACGAGCCACCGATGCGTCAGAATGCTTTCGACGTGCCGAGGAGTCGATCAGCCTCGTGTAGACCATCGCCGGATCCGCGTTCGATACGATGATATCGGAACCGAGAAAGGTTCCGTCGGCCAGCAGCACGCCCTTGGCACGGCCGTTCACGACCTCGATTCGCTCCACGGGCGCGTTGAGTCGAAGCTCGACCCCGACCTCGTCGAGCAGTCTGGTCAAGCCCCGGACGATGGCGGCGGTGCCTCCCATCGCGAAGTGGACGCCCCATTTCCTTTCGAGCCAGTGGATCAGCAAGTAAATCCCGGGTGCGCGGAACGGGTTGCCTCCGATCAACAGGGGCTGGAACGTGAACACCTGCCGGAGCGCGTCGTCTTGGATGTATTCGGACACCAAGCCGTAGAGGCTCTTGTATGCTCGAAGCCGGACCAGGTCGGGGACGATCCTCATCATGTCGCCGAACCGTGAGAAATCCGCATCGACCAGCTGGGTATAGCCGACGTCGAAGATCCGCTTGGAGTGCGAGACCAGTCGCTGGTAACCCGCGACGTCGCTGGGATTGAATTCCGCGATCTGAGCGAGAAGGCGCTCGTCGTCCCCCACGTAGTCAAAATGCCGCCCATCTGGGAATACCACGCGGTAGAACGGGTCCACTGGAACCAGATCGAAGTAGTCACGTCGATCCTTGCCGAAAAGCTCGAAGAGCTCGTCGAACAGATGGGGCGCGGTGATGACCGTCGGGCCAGCGTCGAAGTGAAATCCTTCGCGCTCGAAGGCGCGCGCTCGACCACCGGGCTGATTGCCAGCTTCCAGGACAGTGACGCGACGGCCCATTGCACGCAGCCTTGCCGCGGCCGCGAGGCCTCCGAAGCCTGCTCCAATGACGATGGCGTGTTCAGTCACGTTCCGATCCCTTCGCTTGGTCGAGGGGGGCAAGCACGAGATGAACGAGCTCACGCGCAATCGCCTGCATCTGTGGCGAGGCAACGAGCCGCTCCGAGCTGAGCAAATCCGTCGCAAGCGCCCGGATTCGGGACCGAAGCTGCTCTGCGGCACCTCCGTCGATGAACCGCTGAATCATCTGCTCTACCTCCCATGGTGTCGTCTGCTCGCGAGGTTTGCCGATGATCTCGAATGTCGCTTGGGCATCGTCGGGATGAAGGTCGAGGTGGGTGAGCAGCACCGCGCTGAGCCGCCCCTCGCAAATGTCGCTGCCGCGCGTCCCTCGACCCTTTGCATCGAACAAGTCCAAGAGGTCGTCTTGGAGTTGATAGAGAACACCTATCGAGCTGAAGGCGAGCGCGATTGCGTTCGCGGCGTCGGAACTTACCCCTGCGAGTTGCGCGGCGCCGCGAACCGGAAGTGCGAAGAGAGTGCCGGTCTTTCCAGACGCGGCACTGAAGTAATCGCCCCAGCCATTTCCGCACGAAGCAGTCAGCCCAAGCTCACGAATCTGGCCGCGTGCCGTGGTTTCGCCGTACTCGGCGAGTATCTGTATCAACGCGGCTTGCATGGCAGGTGGATAGTTTCGCAGTGCTCGAAACGGGAGCATCAAGAGCAGGTCACCCGCGTTGATCGCCTGAGCCGTGCCGTATCGCGCCCAAAGCGTAGGCCTGCCGCGCCGCGTGCGATCGCGATCCTGAATGTCGTCGTGAACGAGCGAAGCGTTGTGTATGAGCTCGACCGCCGCCGCCCAGTCCACGGCGTCTGCAGCACGACCGCCCAACGCCTGGCACCCAGCGATCGCGAGCCGGGCACGCAAACGCTTGCCACCGGTATCGAAGTGCTCGCGGAGCATCTGTGCACCCGGGTCTCGAGAGCGATCGCCGGCCAGCTCGTGCATTCGGGACTCGACGAGCACGAGAAGATCAGCGTAGTCGAGCCAGCTCGATGCCAATGTCTGCGGACCCTTGAGTGCGGTCGAGGCGATCGGTGCTGCAACGTTCATGTCACATCCGATTGGAGAAACGATCTCGTCAGAGGGGCTGCGCCCGCAGCAAATCCCTTTCGAAGGAGCTGCCAGCGTGCCCTAGGCGGTAGGGTCCAGAACAGCCGGTTCATGACCGTCCCTAGCTCGATCGGCGTCAGAGTGCCCCCGAGAAAACCGGCCCAGGCATCGGACGGGAGCTGAAAGAAGGCATCGAAGAACTGTGCGATCTGGGCGGCACCCATCCCGACCAGGGTCTCGAGACCAAACGTGTACAGCTCCCAACTAGCCCGGTGCGCGCGAGGCCATAGCGTCGCGTTCGCCGAGGCGACCGCACGCTCGGGGTCCCCCATCTCGAGCCCTTGCAATATCGAGTCAGCCACGGGATTCGCTTTGCGCAGCACGTGCGCCAACGAATAACCCGACGCTGGATGCACCATCGCCGCAGCTGCACCAAACGGTACCAATGCCTGCCCGGGGACCGGAAGGCCGAGGCCCATGGGAATCCAGCAATGCTCTTGTCGAATCTGCTCACCGCGGTGCAGACCGAGGGACGTCAGGCGAACTTCCAATCGCGCACGCAGTGCGTCCAAACCAAACGCAGGTCGACGTGCGAGGCATGTCTCTTCGACGAAGAGGTGATCGTCGCTCAATGGGAGCGCGTAGAGAAAGGACGGCGGATCGACGTCGCGCGGTGAAACGGAGCGGTAGTCCATCAGCACTGCGCGCATCGGATCGAATCCATGCCCTGGGGCGCGAAGCAAAAGTCCGAACGCGGTCTGAAACGCCGGAGGCCTGCGGTGCGCGCGTTGAATGAACGGACTGCTCGCCCCCGACGCATCGACGACGACACGGGCCCGCACGGTAGCGCCGTCATCGGTGTAAACCCTGGTCTCGCCGCTCCGAGGTTCGAGCCGGATCGCCCGAGCCGAAACGATGCGAGCCGACCCGGCATGCAACGCACCCCAGAAGAAGCTCTGAAGCCCGGGAGTGTCGAGCTTGACGTACGCGCGATCGAGCTTCCGCATGCCCAGCGACGTGAAGAACGAGGCGCCTACCCAGCGATGCTCACACAGATCGTCCATCCCTCGGGGGAGCTCGTCGGCCCAGAGACAGTAGTTCGGCTCCCATCGCGATTCGGGATCCGGTGCGACCAGTGCCACCGTTGCCCCGCCACCAGTGCACGCCGATGCGATCGCCAGTGCAGCGGGCCCGCTTCCGAGAACGCAAATATCGTCGAACTGGGTCATCGTGGCGTTGACGAGGAAGGTATATGCGACCAAAGTTAGTCATTGACAAGACATGGACGTTACATCGACATCAAATAGACAGCAAAGATTAAAAATTCCATTCGTTTCGAATTTAGGCCGGATCGCCTGGGAATGATCTCCTGGGGGTTGACCTTGCTTTTGCTGCTTTGCGCGGCTTGGCTCCTGGCGAAGCGAGGGAGACTGAAGCGCGTGATCGGACGGGTCGTCGCGCGCAGGCTTGGAGGCTACCGGCACCGGGGCAACGTCGTGGATCGGGCGCTGCCGAGGTCCTCCAACGCTCGCGCACCGCGGGTCGCAGTCCTGGGTGGCGGGCTCGCCGGAATCGGAGCCGCCTCAATACTGGGGGAACGACGCATCGACGTGACCCTATTCGAGCGCAACGATTACCTCGGTGGCAAGATTGGCGCCTGGAAAGTCTCCGTTGGGCGATCCGAGCAAACCATCGAGCATGGATTCCACGCTTTCTTTCGCCAGTATTACAACCTGAATCGGTTTCTCGATCGCCTCGGCCTGCGCGATGGCTTCCGTGAGATCGAGGACTACGTGATCATCGACGCCCAACGACGCTCCCTGAGCTTCGGGGATGTCGACACGGTGCCAGCGCTCAACATCATCGATCTCGGACGACGTGGATTCTATCGCTGGCGCGACATCATGGCCGCACGAACGAGAACTCGTATCGACGCATTTCTGCGCTTCGACATGGAGCACACCTATCAAGCATACGACGGGGTCCCGTTCGGCAGCTTCTGCGACGACGCTCAACTGCCCGCCGAGCTGCGCGTCTCGTTTCGCACATTTGCCCGCGCCTTCTTCTCGGACGAAGCGGACCTGTCGACGGCGGACGTTCTTCGCGCGTTTCACTTCTACTACCTCAGTCACGACCATGGTTTGATCTACGACTATCCGACTGGCGACTACCTGACCACGCTCTTGGACCCGATCCAAGCGCACTTGCAGGCGCACGGTGTAGAGGTCCGCCTGGGGACGGGTGTGGACAGCATCGAGCCCGGCGAGACGAAGCGCTTCTCGATCGCAGGCGAGGAGTACGACTGGGTCGTGGTCGCAGCAGACATCCCCGGCATGCAATCGATCATCGGCGGCTCGCGATGGCTGAAGGACGCTCACGCTGAATTCGCGGCCGTCATGCAACAACTTCGCACCTCCCACGGGTACGCGGTGTGGCGCATTTGGGTGGATCGGGACGTTCGCCCGGGCTTGCCCACCTTCATCAACGTCGATCGCCGGCGGGTTCTCGACTCCGTCACCCTCTATCATCGGATCACCGATGAAGCCCGGGAATGGGTCGACGCCCGAGGCGGCGCAGTCCTCGAGCTCCACAGCTACGCCCTACCGCACGACATCAGCGACGACCACGAGGTGCGCCGCGTGTTCCTCGAGGAGCTGAGCTACTACTTCCCCGAGCTCACGGGGCTCACGATCTCTGCGGAGGCCTTGCAGGTGCGGCATGACTTTCCTGCATTCGCTCCGGGCCAACACACTCACCGACCTGACCCAAGGACCCCGATCGACGGATTGCTGATGGCAGGGGATTGGGTGCGTCTGCCCTTCCCTGCGACACACATGGAAGCGGCCTTCTCGTCAGGACTGGTGTGCGCCAATACGATTTTCGACTCACTCGGTCTTCAGCAAGAGCCGATCTACACCGTTGCACCTAGAGGGCTACTTCGACCCAAACGCACGGGCTAGGTTCCGCAGGCGGGATGATCGAGCGTCGACTGCACTCGTCGAGCGATCCTCTAACTGGCTTTGCGAGCCACGAAGGCCCGGTCGAGCTTCTCGTAGTCATGAAACAGGGTCACCGGGGGCTTGTAGGCGTTGAGCTCATGGTGCTCTGGAATCCCGAGCCACACCTCGTGGTTCCGAGCGAGAGCGTCCAATCCCTCGATCAGGCTCTCATGCTCGCGTAGTCCACAGTCGCGCGCGATGCTGAGCAATATCAACTTCGCGCCGCTCTGGGCTGCCGCTCCGGTCATCTCCGCGAAGGGGGTATCCGCGCCGAGGTAGATCGGCTCGAACCCACGGCCCGTGGCGATGAACGCTCCGATCATCGCTCCGAATTCGTGAAGATGCCCGGGCGGGGTGGTCACGATCACGCGTGGGGCACCCGCTACCGGTTCAACGTGTCGCATCAGGGTTCCGAGCAGGCTTCGAACTTGCCCCGAAATGACGTGCTCATGGGAGATCTTCAGGCCACCGTCGTGCCAAGCAGCGCCCACCCGCCGCAACAGAGGTACGAGGACCTCGTACGTCAGCTGCATCGGCGAGACGATCGCGGCGGTTCTGCTCAGAATCGACTCTGCACCGTGAACATCGAAGGCGAAGATCGCCTCGAGGTAGTCGTCGATGATTGCATCGTAGAGCGACGTTTGGCTCGGGGGCGTGGCGTGGGTCTCGCCGATGATCCGTCTCAGGTCCTCGTCGTGGAGTTGAGCGACCTGACCGATCGAGTGTCCCAGCTCCGTCGCGCGACGTAGTAGCACCAGTCTACGAACCTGCCGGCCGGAGTATCGACGCCTGTTTCCGCCCGTCCGTTCGGGTTTCACCGCGTCGTAGCGGCGCTCCCAGACCCGAATGGTATCGGCGGTCAGCCCCGTGAGGCGCGATACGACGCGCATCGGGTAGACGCCGCCTAGCTCTGTGACCTCGTTGCTCATGACATGGAAATAGTTGGTACAGGGGTGACCATCGGCCCGTAGGTTCTGGCGTTTTTGCCTATCGATGGATCGGGTGGTGGAATCACATCCTAGCTTCGCGCCCCGTTGGGCCAATGGGCCCCTGTACCGGGATAGGTGAGTCGGTGTTCTTCTGTCGCGGCCCGCAGGAGAGATGCACGGCGAAGCGATGCATCAACCACTGATGAAAGAGCGCCTGGGTGCAGACGTAGAGCACCCACGGTAGCCGCGGCTCATAGTCGTGAACCATGGTCAGAAGTGTTCGACCTCCGAGGACTTGCCGAAGCTCGAAGCGCGCCCGGTTGTTGGGCTTCGCCAAGACGCCGCCGGCAACGAAGAAAAGCTGCCGATCCGCGCTGCTTCGCGCCGGGGAGCGCTTCAGGGTCAGAAGGGTGAGCCCGAACGGCAACAGGACGAAGCTGAAGCCGTCCGAGTCATCGGATCGAACGCGTATGAGAAAGCTCAAGTACCGAGGGAGCCATCGCAAATACTCGAGTGCGGCGTGTTCCGCCGTCCAACCTTCGGGCAGTCGCATTCGCTGGACCGACCGAACGAGCCTCTGGGAGTCACTCCCGCTCGGGCCGCGAAACGCATGAGGCACGCCTCCATCTTGAGCGGCTATTGCGAGCGCAATCGCCTCTCGCGTCGACGTTCGGATCAAGCCAGCCTCATCGGCGAGAGTGGAATTCTGAGCCACCATTTCGTGCTTCAGGCTCTGGACCAGAGGAGCAACCAGCGCGCGAGGCGCCCCGGTGACTAGCGATACCCAGAGCCGAGACAGCCCCGGAGACAGAAACCGTGACGGCAGAAAGAATCGCCGCTTTTCCAGAGCCTCCGCAGTGATCTGCATCATTTCGCGATACGTGACCACGTCGGGCGCACTGACATCATAGACCCTTGCGTAGCTATCTGGTCGACCGACCACGTAGTCGAGAAGCTGAACGACATCTCTGAGCGCGACGGCCTGCGTGCGCGTGTTGGTCCAACGAGGACAAACCATCATGGGAAGCCGATGGACCAAGCGGGTCATGATCTGAAAAGACGAACCGGCCCCTCCCAGGATCAACCCTGCCCGCAGCGTGGTGACCGGTACACCGTGGCCCGCCAGCACGCGCTCGACCTCGACGCGGCTCTCGAGATGCTTCGACAGAGACCCGCCGCTAGGACACAAGCCCCCGAGAAACACGATTTGTTTGATCCCGGCGCGGGCAGCGGCTCTGGCGAAGTTGTCGGCGCAGACGAGATCCAGGTCGGCGAAGCTCCCCTGTGTGAGCTTCGCGGACGGCATCATGTTGTGCACCAGGTAGACCGCGTACTCGCCATCGGCCAGCGCCTGCTCGGCCTGCTTGAGCGAAAACAGATCGCACCTGCGATACTCGGCAAAGCCATCGCCCCCATCCCGCTCGGAGCGCGACAGGCCCACGACGTGAAAGCGCTCGGCAAGCAATGGAGCCAGGGCCTTGCCCACGAAGCCTGATGCTCCCGCAACGATGAGACGCGGTTTGGCTAACGAGCCCATGGGCGTCTATATATTGTCTATGTTTTATTAGTCAATAGCTAGGCGAACTGCGCGGCGAAAAAGACCGAGAGCTAGTTCCAGTCCTGAGCGTTCTCATCGACCTCGTAGCCATCGATCGCACGCGGCTTGGGGCCCTTGATTCGTCGCTGCCCGTGCGGCGCTTCAATAGGCTCGGTCTCCGCCCCGCCGCTGATCGGCCGATAGGGCATCTTTTCAATCGGCGTTCCCTGCCCCCGGGGCAGCGACTCCTTCTTCGGTAGCGGGTGAACGACGTCCTCGAGGTGCGGCGTAGGTACGCTCGGGTCCACCTCCACGATGACCGGAGGTTCGTAGTTGATCTCGATCACGGTAGAGACCGACTTGGACACCGCGTCGTCCAGAGGTTTCAACATGACTCGTCCGATGCGATCTTCGATGCAGTTCCGGGCCGCCTCGGAGAGGCCCGATCCATACGCCGACGGCTCGATCACCATCCCGGTCAACCGGACGATCGCGCTGATGTTGATTCGAATGGTCGTGGGGCTGCTCGCCGCGAAATCACTCACGCAGTCAGTGGGAACCCCTACTGCTGCCTTCAGCTCCGCTGCCAGGTCTCGCTCCGGCTCTTGTTCGGTGGTTCCGACGACGATGAGCTGAGGTTCCTGCGGCTCCGGCGCAGGAAGTTCGACTGGCTGCGGCGGAGGCGCTGCAGGTCTCGGAA
>JBAVOF010000605.1:0-2443 GCA_049691835.1 Polyangiales bacterium | reverse complement strand
GCAGACCAGAGGGCATTCCCGAATTCAAGATCGGAGAACCCTTCGTGTAACGGCTCTGGAGGGGCCTCCCAGTCCCGCGTCGGATTCATTCCGACCAAGAAGCGATAGAACTCCTCAGGCCACGGGGCTGTCTTGACATCGTTGGTCCCCAAGATCTCCACCGAAGAGGTACGCATCCTGCTGCGACCGATCCTTTCAGGGTTCCCCGATGGGAATGGCAGTCGGCGCCAGTCGCATACGACGGTGTACTCAGTTTCGCTGCACTCTTCCATCCAGAAATGGCCCTCAATCACATCGCTTTGGCCAGCCCTTCCAAAGATGGTCGTAGCGAAGGAGTTCGTGACGCCGCCGTGTACGTCAGACCCGAACATCTCGAAGAGTCGCTTGTGGAATCCGGTCTGCTCAATGCCACTCAACTCGCGAGCCTTGCCCATCCATTCGGCGAAGTTGGAGAAATAGGCGGTTCGCAATGGATTCGCAGAGCCTCGAAACGTTAGAGGAAATCGCAATACGAACACCACCTGTCCGCGAGGACCCGCGCCGGGCACCGCGTAGAAGCACGTGCTGGCGCTCCAGTCGTTGGTTTCACTGGCTTGAGGCTGACCGGAGTGTCCCGCGGCCAGGGTCTCCGCTGTTGGCCAATCTTCTCGATGTTCTAGAATCTTCGCGTGGTAGTCCGTCAGTTCCTCCAGGACCGCGCCCGACGACTCTGATGAGAGCACGTTTCCGACGTACTCATCGCGAGTTCTTCCCGTGATGGTCGAACGGTTCTTCCGAACACGCGCGGAGCCGTCGGCCGCGTCCGTGATCTGCCACCTCCCGATGTGAACCGGAAGACACTGATGAGGGAGCGCACAGAGTTGCAGGCTTTGGAGCAAGGCGTCGCGACAGAACGGATCGCCCAGAACGTATCCCGCACCCTCACGCTCATCACTGTCGAAGCGGCAGTCTACACCGTCGAGCTGATGTACTTTGGCGATGCGCTGAAACCGCGGACCCTGGAAAAGGATTGAACCGTACAAGTCGCGTCGTGAATCAAGGGGCAGAACCGTTGCGCTGTTCGCGATATTCGCCTGCACATGCCGCTGCGCCACCTGCAGCCCCAGCGAGTAGGTACCCGCGAAATGGTCGACGGAGAATCCATTCTGCTCACAGCGGATCCCGGTCTTGACAGTGACGACGCCCAGCTCGTCTGCGAGCACGCGCGCGTAGACTTCGATCTCCAGCCCGCGTTCGGGGTTCACGGGCAGGGGGCGGGACAGGTCTAGATCACTGATCGTGACGCCGCGGAGCTCGGGTCTTCCGAGTACGTACGCAACCGTCTGTGCCATGGCTTCGAGACCAAATACAGTCGGGAAGAGGTACACGCCCTTGTAGTTGTGGTCCGCTAGGTAGGCGTCACGCTCGAGGTTGAGGTGTGTTCTTGCGATGACCTCGACGCCGGGCTGGAAGAAGCGAATGTTCTCGAGGAAGCGGCGACCTTTGGGCAACGCCGGAAACTCGGGTCGCCAGGTGTCGATCCCGCCGAGGCGGCCGGCAACGACGATCTGCCGGTCACCGGCGTCTTGCTGGAAGAGCTCAAGGAACCTGCCGACACCTTCCTTGAGTGGAATCGCATCCGTGCCGAGTTGCGACAAGCCTTCGAGGCTCCCGAGATTGGCTCCCATCCCGACCTCGTCCCAAACGCTGAATGCCATGGAGACGGCGTCGGTGTTGGGGTTGGAGCTAGCGAACACGCCCAAGGAACGGTCCAACGCCTGGTTCGCAAATGCGTACCAAGCGTTGTTCGGCATGCCGGTTACGCCGATGACCGAGGTGAACGCGCAGAAGATCGAGGGCGGATCGTCCTTCAACGCGTCGAACAGGTTTAGAGCGCCGATGAGCTTGGGGCTGATCTCCTCGCGCGCGTCTTTCGCGCTGACCTGGTGAGCGCGTTGCGGGCGATTGATCGCAGCGCCGTGGATGATGGCGCTCACGCGTCCTGTGCGGCGCCGCGTGGCGCTTACCAACTGTCCGACCTCCTCCCGGTCGTTCGCGTTGCACTGACGATACTCCGCGCTGAGACCCTCGCTGGCGAAGCGCTCGAGCGTCTTTGCGATTTCGGCGCTGTTGGGAGCATCGGGGGCGTCCGTCGGGGAGGGCGAGCTGCCCGCGAGCACCATGTGGGCGCCGGTTTCGCGCGCGAGCGCCAGTGCGCACTCCGCGGTAATGCCGCGCGCACCGCCGGTGACGAGAACGACGTCGCTCGCATCGAGCCGCTTCGCGCGTCGCGTGAGAGCGGTTCGCGCAAGAATCTGAGGCCGTGCGATTCGTCGCGTCTTTCCGAAGTAACGGGCAGCATCGTACCGCATGTCGGTTTCGATCTCGCGCGCGATCGCAGCGCAGAGCTGATCGCTCGGGACCGCCTCGTCCACCGTCAGAACGCGGAATCGAAGACCCTTGC
>JBAVOF010000604.1:0-9452 GCA_049691835.1 Polyangiales bacterium | reverse complement strand
TCCCCGAAGAGCACAGGCAGAGAATTCTATCCGACTTCAACACCTATTCGGAGCTCGACGAGCAGGGCGCGCTCGAGTGTACGTTCGTCATTTCCGCGCAGAACACGAGCACGAAGAATCAGGGCCTTCCCATGTTGGTCACCTTCAACTCCAAGAAAAAGATTGGCCAAGTGCAGAAGCACGTAGAGCTACCGCATCCGACGCACACGATGTCGCTGCGCAATCTGATCATCATGTCCATGATGCGCTTCGTACAAGGCAAGGGCGGCATCCACTATTGCGGCACATTCACGACGCCCGAGGGCGGCCATGACTTGTCGTTCATGTCTGGATTGGTCGCCGCTCATGCGATCGGTGCGCGGTATCCGTTTTCTCGCGACAACGCGCACGCTGTCGCGGACTTCGAGCAGATGCAGAAAATGATGCTGAAAGCAGTGGATCGACGCCCGCTCTAGAGAAAGATGGCGTACGAGCCGTTCAGGATCAGCTGGGTGCTCGCGTACAAACCCCAGACGGGAAAAACGAACCACATCAAATTGGTGATTCCGACGAACAAGAGCAGGTCTCCCAGACGATGACCTTTGTGGCGCCCGTTGTTGAAGAACTGAAAGAAGTAGACCGCCGTTCCGTAGAACATCTGCCAGAACATGATGACGCCGATGATTCCGAGCAGCCGGGCGGGCATCAGCTCGAAGGTCATTCCGAAGGCGAAAGCCACCGACGGGACGAGGGTGGTAAACCCGTTTCCGACGTCGATGTTGTATCCGAATGAGCGGCGATCCGAATAACCCGGATCGAATAGCGAGTAGCTCGACCAGACGGAAGTCCATTGGGAAAACGAGAGCGCTTGGAGCAATGGAATCGGTCGAGCGAGCACCTCGACAATTCGCGATAGCTCCCGCCCACGGTAGGGTTCCCTGGTAGCTTCGTACTCGGCGCGAATCCGATCCTGGCAGACGAAGAGCGCGATCTCCCACCATGCGACCAGCACGTTGATCACCAAGAAAAAGGCCAGACCGATCTGCGTCGGGTTGTATGCGCCGTGAACGCGCTGGTGTAGCCAGACCTGGAAGCCCGTGCCGCCGATGACGAACGCTGCGATGACAGCTGCGGTCGGGACTGCGGGGCCCCTCGGCCGTGTAATGGATCCCATCGACTTTCTCCGTAGCCAGTTGCGGCCTCCGTACTATGCTCTGCCCGGAGGCGAAGCAAATGAGTGCCGTAAAACAGCTGGGGTACCTGGTCTTCGAGGTGAATGATCTCGCGGCGTGGGAGGCTTTTGGGACCAAGGTTCTCGGATTGGAGCTCGTCGACGCCCGTGCCGATAGGGGTTTTTCCTTGAGGATGGACAGCTACCACCAGCGCTTCTTCATCGAGAGCGGACCCGCAGACGATTTGGCCGCCATTGGTTGGGAGGTCGAGGGTCCCGCCGAGCTCGAGGCGTTCGCGCGACGCCTACAGGACGCCGGGCACGTCGTGGTAAAGGGCTCGCCAGAACATGCTGCACGACGAAACGTGCAAGCGCTAATCAGCGTCAAGGATCCAGCTGGCAATCCCAACGAGATCTTCTACGGGCCCACGCGATCTCCGAAGCCGTTCGTTTCCCAGTTGGTTCGTACGGGCTTCGTCGCCGACGATCAGGGATTCGGGCATGTCGTAGTCGCTTCGCGGGACGACGAGGAGCATGAGGAGTTCTATGCGAGCCTCTTTGGTTTGAAGTTGAGCGACTACATCCGGTGTGAGTACTTCGGCCACAAGATCGATGTCACCTTCATGCACGCGAACGCGCGGCATCATTCGCTTGCCTTTGGGGGCGGGCAACTCAAGCGCATTCATCACTTCATGATCCAAGCGAAGTCCATCGACGAGGTCGGAATGTGTTACGATCGCTTTCTCTTCTCTGGGGGGATGGTTCATCAAACGCTCGGACGACACCCCAACGACAAGATGTTCTCATTCTATGGGTACACGCCATCGGGCTTTCACTTCGAGTTCGGTTCGGGCGCCATCGAAATCGGCGAGCACTGGGAGCCGGTCACTTATGAGAAGGTCAGCGAGTGGGGACACCATCCGCCGCAGCTACTGACCAAGGCCTACCGTCGTACAAAGGATGCGTCCCAGAAGAGCGAGTGACCGGCTAGTGGACCGGCCCCCGTCCGTGAGCTAGAACACGTTCTAGTTCGAGGTTTGAAACATGCTCGTCGAAGCAGTGCCCGAGGGAAAATACGCGGAGGTCGGCGGCGGCATCACGATGCACTACCACGAGGCGGGTAGCGGTGATCGCGGCGTCATTCTGTTCCTGCATGGAAGCGGTCCGGGTGCGAGTGGCTGGAGCAATTTCAGAGGGAACTACCCCTGGTTCGCCGAGCATGGCTACCGGACGATCGTTCCCGACACCATGGGCTACGGGTACTCCAGTAAGCCCGAAGATGGAACGTTCAGCCTCGACGATGTCGCGGCGCAGTACAAGGCGCTACTCGACGGGCTAGGTGTGAATCGTGCGATCCTCATCGGGAACTCCCAAGGTGGCGCGATCGCCATCACGATGGCCCTCAACTACCCGGCTCTCGTGCATAAGCTCGTCTTGATGGCTCCCGGCGGCCTCGAGACGAGGGAGACCTACATGGAAATGGAGGGCATCAAGGCGATGATTCGCGTCCTCTACAAAGACGGCATCAGTAAGGAAACGATGCGAAAGGTCTTCACCCTCCAACTGCACGACGAGTCGAAGATCACCGAACAGGTCATCGAAGAGCGCTACCAAGTCGCGATGACGCAACACAAAGACAACATCGCCCGCATTCGAGTCGCGAACCAAGAGAATCGACTATCGGAGATCGAGTGCCCCGTGCTCTGTTTTTGGGGCGTAAACGACAAGTTCTGCCCGATGAGCGGAGCGAACAAGGTTGCATCGAGCTGTCGCAATTCTCGCACCGTCTTGATCGCGAGCTGCGGCCACTGGGTAATGGTGGAGTACCAGAAGCTTTTCAACGAGCTCACCCTGAAGTTCGTCGACGACGACCTGGGTTAGTTGGAAGCTGGGATCTGAGATCCATCTCGCGAGCGAATCGCTACTGGCCCGCGACGACTTTTTCGACCGCATCGAGCAAGCTCTTGCTATACACGCGACCGGTCAGCTCTTCGCGGGTCTTCTTTGCAACGGCGTCCCACTCGCTTTTGTAAGCAGAAGTGTCTACTTCGACGATTCCGCGTTTCACGAGTGACGCGTAGGCTCGATCGTCGTCCCGACGCGCCATGATGTCACCGGCTCTCGCTGCCCGTTCGCTCGTATCGAGCAATACCTTCTGATCGTGCTCGCTCAGCTCATCGAACTTCTCTTGCTTGATGAGCGAGCCACCGATGATGATGCCGAAGTTCTCCTTCGCCATGTAGTTGAGGCGCGTGTACCATTGCAGCGCAACGGCAGCTAGAGCGGAAGCAGGCACGGTGTCGAGCATGCGTGTCTGCAGCGCCCCATAGACTTCGGGAACACCAAGGCGAACGGGGTTAGCGCCGATCGTGGTGACATACGCAGCGAATACCGGGTCGTCTTTCCAAGCCCAGGGGCGAAGCCTCTTCAGGTCGTCCGGCTTTGCGAACTTCTCCATGGAGAAGATGCGGTTCTTTCCAGCCTCACCCCAGGCCAGCATGACGAAGCCGTTGTCCCGGAACAGGGGGGCGAACCGGTCGCTCAGCTGCGTGCGGGTGCGTTCGAGTTGATCGTACTCGGTGATCAGCCCGGGCGCCGTCAGCACCAGGACAGGACGCGCCACCATGCCGAGCCCGGTGGTGGTGACACCCGCTGCATCCATCTGGCCGGCGCGAACTTTTCGAATGAAGTCCCGTTCGTCACCCTGGCTGCCGCCGGAGTAGAAGCGAAGCTCCACTCGGTCTTCGGTCTCTTTCTTGAGGCTCCGATTCCAGGCTTTCATCAGCTTCATGAATCCCGAGCCGGCAGGGGCCAAAGACGCAAAGCGGATGATGGTCGGAGAAGCTGCGTTTGCTTGCGGCAGCGAAACCGCGCCGGGCAAGAGGAATGCACTCACTACGAGAACTGCGACGAACGCGTGTTTCATGTTGCTCATGGGGTGGTTGCTGGGGACGCGCGATACTAGCGCAAGATTCAGCTCAGCCCCACGCCTACTTCGAGTTTTCGTGGTTTTCGATGAGCTTTGCGGCGCGATAGCCGATTAGCATGCTGGGTGCGTTGAGCGCTGAAACCGGAGTCCATGGGATCGCGGAGGCGTCGGCGACTCGCACGCCTGTCACGCCCCGGAGCCGAAGTTGCGGGTCCACCGCGTCGCTTTCACCGAGCCCCATGCCGCAGGTGCCCGCGAAGTGATAGGTCGTGATCGTGTTCTTCCGCACGTAATTCGCGATGGCTGCGTCACTTCTGATGCGCTTCCCCGGCATCAGCTCCTCGGTTCCCCAGCGTGCCAGAGCGCTCGAACCACCGATCGAACGCGCGATCCGGACCCCCCTCACCATCGTTTCCAGATCCTCCGGGTCCGAGTAATATGCGGGGTCGATCAGTGCCTGGACGCTCGCGTCGCTCGACTGCAAACGGAGAACGCCTCGGCTCTTTGGTTTTCCGAGAATCAAGATGATGCCGAACATGTGATCGGCAAAGTTCCGCACTGCGCCGATCTCGAACGCCGCTCCGACCATGCTGCGAACCACTTGTCGGGAGCGGGGCCCGTAGAAAGGACCTGGGACGACCATGGGTGGAAGCATGCGCTGCATCATCTGCCGCATCGCCGAAGTCGCGGGCCAGTAAACGTAACAGGTGTCGCTTTGCGTAGCCGGAAGGTCGCTGTCCTGGTTCGTTCGGAAGAAGCTGTAGAGCTGCGGGTAAAAGCAGTCGATGTCCTTCCCGGCCTTGAAGAAGATCGGAACGTTGGGGTGATCATGCAACCCGCTCCCGATGGCGGGCCGTTCCGCGACGACGGGAATCCCGAAACCGCGAAGGTGCTCACTCGGACCGACACCGGAGAGCATGAGAAGCTTTGGCGTTTCCAAGGCTCCCGCACAGAGAATCACCTCCCTCACGGCGCCGGCTCGCTTCAGTGCCCCCGCATGCTCGAACTCGACGGACTGCGCTCGCCTATCCGCTGTGAACACGACACGGTGGGCGCGCGCGCCGGTGAGCACAGTCAGGTTGGCACGCTCGCCAGCATCCTTGATGAATGCCACATACGAGCTGCGCCGGTTCTCTCCCTCGTATGACATCCACTCGTACCCGATGACGTTGGTCATATTGCCGTCGTTCAGATCCTCCTGGCGACGAAAACCATGCTCTTCCGCCGACGCGATGCAGGCTTCGGTCCATGCCGTCGCCGCGCGTCGATGCGGCCGCAGCCTCTTTTCGATCGCCCCGAAATCGTCCTGGATGTCGTTCCAGCGCCAGCCGGGAGGCCACTGTGCGTAGTCCTCCCGACAGCCACGCGTATAGACCATCCCGTTGACCGAACCGCTGCCTCCCATGACGGTGCCGGTTCCCGCGAAGATTCGCTTTTTCGCAGCGTGAGGTTGCGGCACGGAGAAGCGCTCACCCATGATGGCGTCGTTGATGAACGCCTCTTTGTATCCGCTCGCGATCAAGGTTTCTGGATGCTCTTCGGCAGGGGGCCCAGCCTCCAGCAAGAGCACGCGACGATCCTGACCTGCGGCCAGCTCTGCCGCGACGATGCATCCGGCCGATCCCCCGCCCACGACGACGTAGTCGTAGGTCTGCATCAGGGGTCCCGGCGAAACAGCTTCAAAAAGCCCCGCCAGCGCTGACGGAAGCTGGTCCCGTAGATGAGATCGATCACGCCACTGAAGACCCCATAGTCTTTCGCGGCTACCGGAAACACGCGGTTGACCGGATTGATCGGGAAACTTTCGTCGACTACTGCTTTGATGTTGCACATCGAGCGCAGGCCCTCACGACCGTTCATCCGGCCGTATCCCGACGCCTTGACCCCGCCGAAGGTAAGACCCTGCGCCATGTATGTAACGCCGCCGAATTCGTTGATGGCGCTCATCCCTGTCTCCAACTCGGCAGCAATCGCACGGGCGCGCGCACGGTTCCTGGAGAACACCGAAGACGAAAGGCCGTACGAAACGCCGTTTGCGACTTCGATCGCGTGCGCATCGTCACGGACTCGCATCAAGAGCATCACCGGTCCGAAGACCTCCTCTTGCGCGATGTCCATGTCGGCGGTGACATCCGCCAAGATCGTGGGCTCAAAGTAGTCTCCCATGTCGCTGAGCGTCCGCTTACCTCCGGTGACGATACGTGCACCTTGTGCCACGGCGCGGTCGACCAACTTCTCGATGACTTCCAGTTGGAGGGGTGTGACGATTGCGCCCAGATCGACGAGCTCCTCGCGGCTGTTGCCCTGCCTAAACTCGCGAACGAGCTCCGTGGCGCGTTTCTCGAAGGCATCGTGAATGGCTTCGTGCACGAGAATTCGCTCCGAAGCCACGCAATTTTGGCCACAATTGATGTAGCAACCCGCAAGCGACGCGTGAACGGCCTGCTCCAGATCCGCATCGTCACAGACGATGAAAGCGTCCTTGCCGCCCAGCTCCATCACGACTGGGATCACGCGTTCCGCACTGGCTTCGACCACCCGGCGGCCGTTGTGGACCGAGCCGATGAACAAGATCATATCTACCGCCGAGCGCGCCAGCGCGGCACCAGTCGGCCCGTATCCCTGGACCGCTTGGACGAGATTCGGATCGTGCCCCGTTCTTTCGATGACGTTGCGAATGGCGTCGATGAACGTCGCGCTCGACCAGGCGACCCACTCCGACGGCTTGAACACGATGGCGTTGCCGGCCATCAGCGCGGGGATCAAAGGATTGACGATGTTCTGAAAGGGATAGTTCCACGGGATGATCGCAGCGACGACGCCCAGTGGGTGATACTCGAGCCGCGCCGTCTTGTGCAGCAACAGACCCGAAGACACCGGTTCCGGCCGCAACAGCTTTTCCCCGTTGCCGATCATCCAACGAAACTTCTCGCAAGTCGGCCAGATCTCACCGAGCAGCGCGTTTTCTCTGGTCTTCCCCGAATCCCGCTGCACGGCGAGACAGATCGCGTCTTTGTTGTCGACCGTGTATGCGAGCAGCTGGCGCAACACCTCCCGGCGCTCGCGAAGCGAAGTCTTGCGCCAGGTTTCCTGCGCTCGCCTCGCACGCGCGACGGCTGCATCGACGTCGGTCGAGGTGTCGATGCGCACTTCGCCCAGACGTTCCCTCGTCGCGGGATCGGCGCAGGGGATCTCTGTGGCTTGCGCCAGGGCCTCTGGGAAGCGTCCGGAAGAGAACGGAATTGACATTCTGTTTTTCGTCTGTATCATTCTGATTCTCACGTGTCAACGAGCGCTGCAGTCGTAAAAGCCCAGGAGTCCCTGAGGGATCGAAAGCGCGACCTCTATCGCGAGGCGATCCTCGATGCGGCGGAGCGGGTCTTCGGGGAAGCGGGGTACGAGGCGACCAAGGTCCAGCGAATCGCTGCCGAGGCGGGTGTCTCGCTCACCACCCTGTACTCGGTTCTGCCGTCCAAGTGGGAGATCTACCGGGCGGTAAACCGCAGGCGTTTGCGCGAAGTGATGAGCCGGGCCCAGGGCGTGCTCGACGAGCGTCTTTCTTCGCTCGAGACCCTCATCGCGGGGACCCGTATGCAACTCGCGTTTTTCATGGAGCGACGCGACTTCACCAAGATGCAGCTCAAGGAAGTCACTGCGTGGTCGACGATCGAGCTTTTGCGAAGCCCTGAGCAAGTCGAGGCATTGGGCGCCGGCTTGGAGCTCTTCGCGGGGCTCTTTCGGCGATGCATCGAGGATGGTTTTCTGATCGATGACGACGCGGAGCTCATGGCGAGAATGGTGATCGCTTCTCAACAGGTGAGACTCGGGATGTGGATGAATGGCGGTTGCAAAGAAGATCCACAGAGCGTCACGGATGCCGCGCTCCACCATTTGCTTCGAAGCTATTGCAAGCCGGAGCATCTTGCGGCGGCGCTTCAGGCGGCTGGTTTGGGAGGTACCGCATGAGCGTCCCATTCCATCGACTCCAGGTCTCCGCGGTAACTCGGGAGACGCCGCAGTGCAGCTCGTTCGAGCTCTCGGTTCCCGCCGACCTCGCCGAAGCCTATCGATATAGAGCAGGGCAGCACCTCACCTTTCAGGTGCCTTGGGAACGGTCCACCGTCACGCGCTGCTACTCGCTTTGCGGCTGTCCAGAGCTCGGCGAGCCCCTGAGGATCGGCGTCAAGAGAGTGTCGGGAGGTCGTGTTTCCAACTGGATGAACGACCACCTCCAGGTCGGCGATTCGATAATGGCAAGCGTACCAGAGGGGCGTTTCGTGCTGCACCCTGAGACCCGGTCCGGAGCCCCCCTGTTCCTGTTTGCAGGCGGAAGTGGGATCACCCCGATCATCTCGCTTTTGAAGAGCGCGCTCGTCAGCACGAGGCGATCCATCACCTTGCTCTACGCCAATCAGGAGCGCGGCTCCGTCATCTACGGTGACGAGCTCGATCGGCTTGCCGCCGAGCATCCGGATCGGTTGCGGCTGCAGCATCACTTCGATGCGGAGCGTGGTTATCTCACGCCGGCCGACGTCCGGGCGCTGCTCCACCAAACGGAGGTTTCCGAGTTCTACATCTGCGGCCCCGAGGCGTTCATGGAGCTCATCGAAACGACTCTCTCAGAGGCTGGTGTGCATGAGGCGCTCGTGTACATCGAGCGTTTCGTCTCGCCCGTGGACCCCGATCGTACCCATGCTGGTGCAACCCAGCTTGGCTCGTTCGCGGCGCCCGCGACCTTCAGCCTCTGGCTCAATGGCCGCTCCCGCACGGTCCCGTACTCGAGAGGAGAGACTCTCTTGCACTGCGCACAAGCCGCCGGGTTGCAGCCACCGCATTCATGCGAATCGGGCTACTGCGGCTCGTGCATGGCGCACGTCAAGACCGGCAAGGTGTACATGCGAACTCACCAGGCCCTCTCCGAACGGGACATCGCACGCGGAGTCGCGCTTCTTTGTCAGAGTCTTCCCGCCAGCGGCGAGCCCCTCGAGCTCGACGCGGATTCCACCTCGTTTCGCGCAGCCTCCGCCGTGAAGTCGTCATTCAGCAAGCGTGCATCCCAACTCGCTGCCGTCGCGGTGTTCGCATTCATGGTCGCAGGCACGCTGGTTCTGAGATTTGTGCACTAGGTGGTAGAGTGAGCACACAGGAATCGACATGAAGGTCTTGTTAGTCATCCTCGCGAGCTATGCGTCTGCTGGTTTGGCAATCGGGCTACTGCTTTACGCCTATCGTTCGACTGCGGCGCAGAAATACTTGATCAGCGATGACCCGCATCGATCAAAGAGCGACTCGGAGCTCCGCTGGAGAGTCGTTCTCAACACCGCGGTTTCCGTCACTCTCATTTTTTCCGTCATGTACGGCCTTGGGCGATAC
>JBAVOF010000603.1:0-3553 GCA_049691835.1 Polyangiales bacterium | reverse complement strand
CACCACATGCATCGCCTTCGATAGCCCTCGGAGCGCGTCGACGACGACCGCGCGTGGCTCGGGTTGGCTCTGCACGAATTCCTCGGAAAACGTCAACCAAAACGCCGTCGTGTGTTTTTGCATCTCGGGGAGGTGGACCTCGCCGTACCCTACATTCTCGTGCGTGTGAAACTTGATCTTCTTGTAACCCACGACTTTCTCGATGACGCTAACGTCCCCGAGCCCCGCATCCAGCGGCACCTCGCCAAGATCGACCGTGGCGGCTTGGTCCTGCTCCAAAACTGTGACCTTGTTATGCGTCATCGCGGTCGTGTAGTAGTCGGGTTTCACACGGCGCACGAACGCCTTGTGATTGTCGAAATCGAGCCGCTCGACTTGGTACTGCCCTCCCTCGTGCTGGTAGATCGCCTGTTCGTGCAGCATCGTATGCGCGCTGCGCCAGTCCATCTCAGCGATTGTGTGATCGCCGTCGAGATCGATGATGACGACGTTATCCCAGCTCGCGCTTCGAAGCGATACGCCGTTGGCAGGGTAGCTGTCCGAAGCCCAGTGGTAGAAGGACCCGTTTGCCGTAGCGGCGGGATGGATGATCCCGTTGTCGGCCAAATAATCGAGCGCTTCGCCGAGCGCATCGTCCGACACGTCGCCGTACACATCATCGGGCGTGAAGGGCAATTCGAAGGCCGCGCACTTGAGGTGCTGGATGAGAATCTCGATGTTGTCGGGATCGATGCGCGCGTGCTCGATCGGCGCCGAAATCAGCTGGCGGGGATGGCGTGCCATGTATTGGTCGACCGGATTGCTGGACGAGACGAGCAACGCGAGCGATAAATCGCGCCGCCGCCCTGCCCGGCCAAACCGCTGCCAAAGCCCGGCCATCGTTCCGGGATATCCGGCGCAGACGACGGCATCGAGCGCCCCTATGTCGATACCGAGCTCCAGGGCGTTGGTCGCGACCACGCATCGGATGTCCCCTTCGCGAAGCGCCGACTCGATGCGTCGACGGGTCTGCGGCAGATACCCGCCCCGGTACGCATGGATGGCGGACGGGTCGACCTGATCTCGTGCGAGCCGGTCACGAAGGTACTTCAGCATCACCTCGACGCCATTTCGGGAGTTCCCGAAAACCAAAGTCGGCACACCCGCACGGACCAGATCTTGGGTCAGTCGCACTGCCGTCTTGATGTAGCTCTGCCGGATCCCGAGCTCCGCGTTGATGACCGGCGGATTGTAGACGAGCACCTGTCGGGGACCCGATGGTGCGCCATTGTCGTCGATGAGCTCCACAGGCTCGCCGCAGATGCGCGAAGCGTGCTCACCCGGATTGCCAATCGTCGCCGACGCGAACAGAAATGTGGGTGACGAGCCGTGGAAGCGGGCGATGCGCAGCAAGCGGCGCATGACGTTGGCCAAGTGCGAGCCGAATACCCCGCGGTACGTGTGCAATTCATCGATCACGACGTACTTCAAATTCGAGAATAGGCGCGCCCATCCCGTGTGGTGCGGCAAGATGCCAGTATGCAGCATGTCCGGATTGGTGAGCAGAACCCCAGCGCGCTCCCGCGCAGCCCGACGTGCATCACCGGGAGTGTCGCCATCATAGGTGACCGCCCCCACACTCAGCCCGGACTCGCGCATCAGTGCGCGCAAGGATTCTTCCTGGTCGCGGGCCAGAGCCTTGGTCGGAAAGAGATAGAGCGCTGTCGCCGTCGGATCGGAGGCGAGCGCCTGGAGGACCGGTAGGTTGTAACAAAGGCTCTTGCCGGAGGCGGTGGGCGTCGCAACGACCAGGTGTTTGCCCTGCGACGCCAGTGCGAACGCTCGGTCCTGATGGGAGTAGAGCTCTCGGATGCCGCGTTGTTGCAGCGCACGCGTTAGCGCTGGCGCGAGGCCTGGCGGCATCGTAACGGTGCGCGGCTCATGCGGGCTCAGCTCGTGACTCCAGGAGACGTTCCGCCAAGTCCCGTTGGACCTCCATCGCTCGAGCACCTCCCCCACTCCGCGCGGTCGCGCCCATGGCTGATTTAGCCGACGAAGTGTGTGCTTTTCGCCACTTGTATGTCCCCCCACTGTGCTCATGCACAGCACTGTACGGCTGTCTAGTCGAGACGGTCAACAATCCCCCGTCGGTTTGGGTCCGACCGGTTTCGGGCCTAGTGTCATCGAGAAGGTGGGCGGGGGCGACTTCGTCGAGGCCCACACCCCACAGGAGGATAAGAATGAGAATCGTTGCACCGTTGTTGATTGCATTGGCCCTGATCGTTGGCGTTTCGTCCACCACGACACCGATAGCGAGCGCCGACACCGGCGCCGAGGTGAAGGGGGCGACCAAGAAGGAAGCCGACAAGGCGGCGAAGGAGGTGGATAAAGACGCTGAGAAGGCAAAGAAGGAAGCGGAGAAAGAAGCCTACAGAGCCAATGAGAAGGCGATAGCTGCCAAGGACAAGGCCGACAAAGACGCCGCCGAGGCTGCGGAGAAGGCCAAGACCGAAGCGGACGCTCAAAAAGAAGCCGCCAAGGCCAAAGCCGATGCTCAAAAATCAGCCGCAGACGCACGCAAGGCGGAGCAGAAGGCCAAGGCCGACGCCCGCAGAGCCGCAGAAACGGAGCGCTTGCTCCAGCAGGAGGCGAAACGCCACGAGGCACAGATGAAACAGATCGAAGGCCGGCGCGCCCGCGTGATCGAGCTACATGAGAAGCAGCTCAGGAACATCGATGTCTCAGAGGCCCGGGAGAAGGAGCGACACGATAAGCGCGTGCAGCAGCTCAAGGACAGGTAAGCCTTTAGGTCGACTACACGCAAAGGCCCGTCTCCCCAGGGGAGGCGGGCTTTTTAGCTTTGCCCCGGGAGCGGCGCATTCGGGTCGTACGGCATTTCCTCACCGGCTTCCATGCGCTGCTGCATCTCGTACTTCGAGGGGCAGCGGGGAATCACCTGGTTTGCGAGGAACACGCCATCACCTCCGAGCTCGCCCTGCACGGTCACCTGGATGCCCATGCCGTCGCGGAACGTGTCCGGGACGACGCACTGCGGGAAACGCACGGGCATCTCCTTGCCCTCCTGCTGAAGAACGAACCGCCATTCGCAGGGATCTTCGCGGAATTGGATCGAGCCCTGTCGGAGCTCGCCTTCGACGCGTAGACGACGGCCCTCGAAAGACCCGGGCGAGCTCATCACTTCGTGGACGAGCTTCGAGTAGACGAACGGGTTGTCACTACCGGAGAGCAGCCATCCGGCGGCCCCGACCAATATGACAAACACGATGCCCACCTTGACCACGCCTGGAATTCCTCTCCTAGGTGCGGCTTCCATGGGCGAGGCCGAGTCCTGCTCGTTCGTCATGATCGCAGTATGGTGCGCGAAGTCGCCACCCGCCAGGGCGCGCCAGAGCCGGCGCACCCCGACGAGAGCTCCCGCTTACGGCTGCACTTGGAATGCGATGACGAGCGCGTAAATCGCGAGCGATTCGATGAGCGCCAGGCCGAGGATGAGCGGAACGAGGATCTTGCCCGAGGCGTTCGGGTTACGAGCAATGCCCTCGAGGGCTGCGGC
>JBAVOF010000602.1:0-4793 GCA_049691835.1 Polyangiales bacterium | reverse complement strand
CTCATGCCCAGTCCGATCGTAGCCACAGAAGGAATGCGACCAGCATCGTACTATGCCAGATCGCGCGATGAAGAGAGCGCTTGTACGCGCTCTGTTCGGCAAAGGCATTGGTGACGGCGGTGTCGCTGAGCTTGCGCATCGCTACGAAGTTCCACAGCACGACCGCCAGGGCAGGTGCGACCACCCAGATGGGGACCAGCTGCGGCACGAACAACGAAGCCAGTAACCAGATCCCGGCCCCGAGCAGTACGGAACCCTCGCACAGCCATCGCGCCGCGCGGTTGCCCCAGATCGACGCGAAGGTCCGCTTTCCGCCGGCGCGATCGCTTTGCTCGTCGGAAAGCCCGCTGGCAATCCCTCCGGCGAGGCTCATCGCCGCGAACCCCGTGATCCAGGGCCACCTCTGCGCAGCGATCGTCCCCCCCTGCAGGTACGCGTTGTAGAGCGGGAGCGCTGCGCCGACGCCCAGCATCTCCAGGAGCTCCCCTCCGCCCCGGTAGTTCAGTTGCACGGGCGGGAGGGTGTACATGACGAAGAGCAACATGCACGCTAGGCCCGCGTCGAAGGCGAGCGGTCGCTGCAATCCGAGCTCCGCGCCCGCGGCGACGAGCAAGGCCGCCCCTCCGCAAGAGAAACCAGCGATCGCGACCAAGCGCGCATCGAGAATGCCGTCGGGGATCGTCTTCGGGGAGCACCCGTCGGGAAACATCTTCCGCTTCAGCGCATCGACATCGCGGTCGCCCCAGTCGTTCACCAAGACGATGAATGCAACCCCGAGGAAGGTGAAAGCTAGCCCCCACATGAGCGCCCGCCAGTCCAGCCCACGCCCGGCGCGCACGCCCAGCACCTGCCCATAAAAGGCTGGGACCAGCAGCTTGGGCCAGCTGGCCGGCTTGAGAGCGTAGACCCATCGCCCAGGGATCGAAGTAGCGAAATCGCCGCGTTTGTGCAGGGCGCTCATTTGCTGTGTTCGGGGTCCGCCGGTCTTGGTGACTCCGGCGGTTGGCTCTCGATGTGCTTGGCGCGCACCTCCCACTTCGCACGGGCCATCGCGCGCATGTCCTTGACCGAATCCATCTCGTCGACGATCTCCAGCCCAATCAACGTCTCGAGGACGTCCTCCATGGTGACGACGCCATCGACGCCTCCGTACTCGTCTACGACGACGGCAATGTGTTCACGCTTGTCCAGGAGCTTCTCGAACAGAGCTGGCAGCGGAACCGTGTCCGGCACCATCAAGGCCTCTCGTGCAAAGGCACTGAGGGGAACGTCGAGCTGGTCGCGAGCCGCACGCAGCAATAGCTGGTCCTTCAAGACGTACCCGGTCACGTGGTCGGGCGTGTCCTTCCAGATTGGGATGCGCGAAAAGATCATCGAACCGCGATTGCCAATGGCCTCGCGCACCGTGGTGTTCTCTTCGAGCGAGAACACTACCGTTCGAGGAGTCATGATGTCGCTGGTTCGCAAGGAGCCGAAGTGAAACAAATTGCGGAGGATTCTCATTTCCGATTCGTCGAACACGCCTTGCTCCTCCCCGACTCGCGCCAGCGCGGCAAACTCTTCACGAGAGAGTTTTTCAGCGCCTCGCCGATACCTGAGCAAGCCTGTGATCACCTCGGAAAGCCGGACCAGTGGAAAAAGGATGAGAATCATCGGCGGCAGGACGGCGGCAATGAATCCGCCCAGGTGGCGCCAATAGATCGCTCCCAACGTCTTGGGAATGATCTCCGCAACAAAAAGGATGAGAAGGGTGAGGAGCGCAGAAGTCACGGCGAGCACCTCGGACCCCCAGAGAAGTTGCGCTTGGGCGCCGACGCCGGCGGCGCCGACCGTGTTGGCGGCCGTGTTCAGGCTGAGGATCGCAGCGAGGGACCGGTCTACCTGCGACTTGAGCACACGAAGCCGCGCCCCGACCTTGGGCCGGTCTTGCTCGAGCTTGGCGAGGTGTGCAGGCGTGATGCTCAGAAGTGCCGCCTCGAGGATCGAGCAGAGAAACGAGACACCCAGAGCGATGCCGATGTAGACGAGTAACAGCTTCATTCGAAGGCCCGGGGCGATACCGCCTCGCCGTCATCTTCTCGTCGGAAGGGGCCGTGGTGACTCAGATCCTGGATCTGTTGTTGCACGGATGAGGCCTCACGCCGGAGAAAATCGGCGACCGCCTGTCCGAGGACGGGGTGACGGACCCAGTGTCCGCTGTGAATCGCAACGGGCATCAAGCCGCGGCGCAGCTTGTGCGTACCCTGGGCGCCGGCTTCGAAGCGGCGCATCCGATGCTCGATGGCGTGCTCGATGGGACGGTAGTAACAGAGCTCGAAGTGAAGCATGTCGTGTCGTTGGGTAGCTCCCCAATAGCGACCGTACAGGTGTCCGCCTTTGGCGAAATTGATCGATGCAGCGACCACGCGGCCTTCTTGGCGGGCGGCGAAGACGAGCGGACTGCGATCGAGCATCGACGGGGCCAGCGAAAAAAAATCAGGTGTCAGGTATGGGTACGAGCCCTTACGGCGACACGTCGCGCGATAGAGCCGTCCGAGCGCCTGCCAGTCCGCGAGGCTCACGTCTTCACCCCGAAGCTCCTCGATTCGAAGATCCGACTCGGCAGCGATACGGCGCTCCTTTCTGAGCTTCTTTCGCATGGACGATCGGAATCCGCTCACGAAATCGTCGAAGGTTTCGTAGCCTTGGTTGTGCCAGTGGAACTGAAAGGACAGGCGGGGCATCAGTCGACCGTCGCGAGCAACCCACTCTTGCTCCTGGGGATTGAGGAAGAGCAAGTGGAGCGAGGAAGCCCTGGTCGAGTCCGCAACTTCGAAGCAGCCGTCGATCAAGTGGCGGACCAGGATCGCCGGGTCCTCGTCCGGTGCCAAGAGGAGCCGTCGGCCGGTCACGGGGGTCACGGGAACCATGGAGACGAGCTTCGGGTAGTAGCTGAGGCCCATCCGAGAAGCCGCGTCCGCCCAGCCCCAATCGAAGATGTACTCGCCGTAGCTGTGGGTCTTCAAATAGAGCGGCAAGGCTCCTAACAAGCGCTTGCCGCGCCATGCAGTGACATGGGCCGGCTCCCAGCCCGAGCCGCGCCCGACCGAACCGCTTCGCTCGAGCAGCGAAAGAAAGGCGTGCTCGACGAATGGGTCGTCCTCGCCAACCAGCCGGTCCCAAGCATCCGCGTTGACCGACCGCAGTGACGACAAGATCCGTATGTCGATCGACTCAGGCAAGCGAGTGACGGAGTCTGCACGACGGGAGCGGCTAGAGCCAGCCGAGGTAGCGCGTTGGCCCCGGTTTGCCGCGAACCCAGTTGATCAGGCGTTTCGCGACGGCATAGCAACGAAAGAACGCTGCTATCCGGACTCGGTCGAAACCGCCGAGCGGTTCCGCGGCGCAGACCCACTTGGGATCTGGGCAGCCAGCATCGACGAACTCGACACGCGCTTGCGGGGCGACCTTCACTTCGCTTCCGAGAGGAAGCGCCGGCCCGAGCACCAGCGCGTCGAGCGCGTCGCCGTCTTCGGCCATCGTGCCGGGCACGTGTCCGTAGTTGAACGGGCACGGGAACGGTGACACGAAGTCGACGGCACCGTCGTCGCGGCGTTTGATGAAGCTGCCTCGCGGGACGTCGATGATGACCAAGAGATCTGTCGCGGTCATGGCAGGAGCTCGCACGCGGTTGCCACGAGCGCTTCTTCTACGAGAAAACGTCCCGAGATCACGTCCCCTGGTTGGAACTCGCCGGCTTCTTGCTGGAAGATCGCTCGAAACGACCCGTCACCTAGCTCGATTTCGACCGCGTGGAATCCCAGAAACTTGCTGGTGATCGGATACTGACACTTGTACACCGACTCCTTGGCGCTGAAGAGGATCTTGCCGGTGATGCCCGGCGCGGAAAGCTCATGCAGCCAGTCTCGTTCCTTGGGGGTGCAGACCCTTCGCCACAGCGACTCCTTCAGCGGCGTGGCCGGCTCCAAGTCGATTCCAATCGATCGAACTTGCTTGCTGGGAGCGACGGCCGCGGCGCACCACCGGTCCGTGTGCGAAATGCTGCCGACCCATCCCGTAGGCCAAATCGGCGCTCGATCTTCGCCCCGCAAAATCGGCGTCGTTGGAGCCACCCCGAAGCGACCGAGCGCGATTCGGCTGCAAACACGACCTGCCGTGAACTGCTCGACGCGTGTCTTCGCGGCACCCGCAACCGCTTCCTGCTCGGACTTCAAGAGCCCGCCTGCGACCGAGTGTGGATCCACCTCCTCGGTCTCGATGTGCGAGCCGAGCAAGCGATTGAAGAGCGGGCGGCGCATTTTATCTGCCGCCGATGGCCCCAGCCACGGCGAGAATCGCAAACGAATTCACGAGTGCGATGACGGTCGACAACGAATCGAGCACATCCGCCGTACTGGCGTACCAGCTCTTGGTCACGAACACGATGTCGCCAGGCGCGAGCTCGACATCGGTGGCCTCGCCGCTGGTCAATGACTTGAGGTTGGTGGTGTAGACCCGTGGTTCCGTCAAGGGGCCACGAATGACGCGAATGTCGTGTCGATCGGCGCGCGACATCACGATGCCGCCCGCGTGCGCCAGCGCTTCTGTCAGCCGGATGCCGGCGCGATAGGCGATCGGTTGCTGCCGATTCACCTCGCCCAATACCATGATGAGCCGGCCCGTGACAGGTGGAACGTAGAGCTGGTCACCAGCATGGACGCGGATGTTGTGCTTGGGATCTCCCTGCACGGCGAGCGGAAGATTCACTGGGAGCGTCTTGCCATTTCGGACGAGGCGCGCGAGGTCCATATCGC
>JBAVOF010000601.1:0-15966 GCA_049691835.1 Polyangiales bacterium | reverse complement strand
AGACCGGGGTGAGAAACAAGCCGACCAGTGTGACGCCGAGCATCCCGCTGAACACCGCGGTGCCGAGGGTTTGGCGCATTTCTGCGCCCGCGCCGGTGGCAAGCGCCAGGGGGACGACACCCAGGATGAACGAAAACGCGGTCATCAAGATCGGGCGGAGACGGAGGCGGGCGGCTTCGATGGCTGCGGTGACCCGATCTTTACCAAGGTCTTCTTGCTGCTTGGCGAATTCGACGATCAGAATGGCGTTCTTGCTCGCTAGTCCGATGAGCACGATGAATCCGATCTGAGTCAGGATGTTATTGTTCATTCCCCGGAGCCAAACACCAAGCAATGCGAACAAGATGCACAGGGGAACGATGAGGATGATGGCGATGGGAAGCGACCAGCTCTCGTACTGCGCGGTGAGGAAAAGAAACGCGAAGAACACACTCAACGGGAAGACCAGGAGGCTCAGGCTACCCACCGACTTCTCCTGAAAGGCCATCTCAGTCCACTCGAAGCCCATGCCCGTGGGAAGGATCTGTCGCGCGAGGGATTCCATCGCGTCGAGCGCGTCTCCGGAGCTCGTTCCCGGTGCCGCCGCACCCTGAACCTCGGTCGCAGGATAGAGATTGTAGCGAACCAAGCGGTCCGGCCCGGTGGTACGGCGGACTTTCACGAACGAACCCAGCGGCACCATCGCGCCACTCGCGTTTCGTACGCGCAGCCGCATGATGTCATCGGGGGACCGACGAAACGGCGCGTCGACCTGCGCGATCACCCGATAGACGCGGCCAAAACGATTGAAGTCGTTGACGTAGGCAGAACCGAGATCGATTGCGAGCGTGCTGAACACGGTCTCGAGCGACACCCCGAGCATCTCAGCCCGGGTTCGGTCGATGTCGAGATCGTATTGTGGCGTCGACACGCTGAAGGTGCTGAAGACGCGCTGCAGCCCGGCGGTTTGGTTCGCGGCACCGATGAGCTCCCAGGTCTTCTGTTCGAGCACTTTGAGACCCAGACCGGAGCGGTCCTCGACCATCAACTTGAAACCACCGCCCCGACCGAGACCCCGCACCGCCGGCGGCTCGATCACGAAAAACTGACCCTCCTTGATCCCAGATAGGAGGCCCCAGAGCTGTCCTGCAATTGCACTCGCCCTTTGCGATGGCCCTCGCTCCGAGAAAGGCTTGAGGGTGACGAAAATCGCGGCTGCGTTGGATGCTGCGCTAAACGTCGCGCCAGAAAAGCCGACGATCTCGACCGTGTGATTGACACCAGCTACCCCGCGAATTCGCTCGGCGGCTTCTGTGACCACCGCATCGGTGCGCGAGAGCGCGGCTCCTTGCGGAAGCTGCCCCGCTACGATGAGATAGCCTTGATCTTGCTCCGGGATGAATCCGCCAGGGACGCGCCACAGTGCGAACCCGGTCAAACCCAGAAGCACTACGAACACCACCACGGCGCTCTTGGGCCGCGCCACGACCGGCCCGAGCGATCGGATGTAGCGTTCCGTCCCCGCCTCGAGGCCACGGTTGAAAACTCGATAGAAGGGCTCCACCACGCGTCCCATCGCTCGTCCGAGTCTGCCCTTGGGTGCGTCCTTGGGCTTCATCACCAGCGCACCGAGCGCGGGGCTCAAGGTCAGCGAGTTGAACCCCGAGATGATCACGGCGGTGGAAATCGTCACGGCAAACTGAAGGAAAAACTGTCCTGGAATGCCGCCGAGGAACGCCGTGGGCACGAACACCGCTCCGAGAACGAGAGCCATCGCGACGAGCGCAGAGCCTACTTCGTCCATCGTGAGGTGCGCTGATTCGCGAGGACTCATTCCTTTCGCGAGATTGCGCTCGATGTTCTCGACGACGACGATGGCGTCGTCCACGACGACACCGATGGCCAACACTAGGCCGAACAACGACAGGTTGTTGAGCGAGAAGCCCAGGGCCGCCATCACTGCGAAGGTGCCGATGAGCGAGACGGGGATCGCGACGATCGGAACGATCGCGGCTCGCCAGGACTGAAGGAAGGCCACGATGACCAAGACGACCAGAAGCACGGCCTCCAGGATGGTTTCGTACACCGCTGAAACAGACTCCTCGACGAACACCGTGGGGTCGTAGGCGATCTGATACTCGAGACCTTCGGGGAACTCAGCCGCGAGCTCGGCCATGGTCGCACGGAGCTCGGTGGCGGTCTCGAGGAGGTTGCTCCCGGGAAGCTGGAAGATGCCGAGGCCGACCGCGGGCTTACCATCGAGATGACTGTTGGTGGAGTAACTCAGCGCGCCCATCTCGATCCGGGCGATGTCCTTGACGCGGGTGACTCGCCCTTCGGCGTCGGTCTGCACGATGGCGTTTCCGAATTCCTCAGTGTCGACGAAGCGCCCCTCCGCGCTTACGACGAGTTGGAAGGCGTCTTGTTCCGGCATCGGCGGTTGATTCAGCGCGCCGCCGATGATCTGCACGTTCTGGGCTTGGAGCGTCTGGACGACGTCGGCTGCGGTCAGGTCATGCGCCGCCAAGCGATCGGGGTTGAGCCAGACCCGCATGCTGTACTCGCGCGCACCGAAGACGGTCAGGCTTCCGACGCCGTTGATGCGGGCCAGAACGTCGCGGACGTGCAGGACTGCGTAGTTGCTCACATAGAGGTCATCGTATTTCGCGGTCGGCGACTGCAGGTGGATGACCATCATCAGGTCTGGCGAGCTCTTCTCCACGAGAACGCCGGTTCGGCGGACCTCCTCGGGCAACCTCGGCTCGGCAACCGCGACGCGGTTCTGCACTTGAACCTGCGCAATATCGAGATCGGTGCCGGGCTTGAAGGTGACGGTGATCTGCATCGAGCCATCGTTGGTCGCCTGCGAGCTCATGTAGAGCATGTTCTCGACGCCGTTGATCTGCTCTTCGATCGGAGTCGCTACAGTTTGCGCGATCGCTTGAGGCGTGGCTCCTGGATAGGTGGCCCTAACCGTCACCGTTGGAGGTGCGATCTGGGGATACTGAGCTACAGGAAGGCTCACGTAGGCCAAGAGCCCAACAACCACGAAGAGGATCGAGAGTACCGATGCGAACCTCGGCCGCTCGATGAAGAAGTGCGCGAACTTCATTGCGGGGCACCCGGCTCCGCCGATGCGTCGCTCGGAGTCTCTTCTTTTGGCCTGACCGGAGCACCCGGACGGGCTCGTTGCGTCCCTTCGATGATGACGCGATCGCCCGGGTTCAGCCCGCTACGTATCAACCGTCGCCCGTCGATCACGGGACCGAGCTCGACGGTTCGACGCTCGACCAGATCGTCATCGCCCACCAGGAAGACGAACTGAATCATCTGATCCGACATGATCGCTTGGTCGGGGATGAAAAGCGCCTCGTGCGGCTCTCCGTTGGGAATGCGGACGGTCCCGAACATGCCCGGAATCAGAAGACCGTCTTCGTTTGGGAACACCGCGCGGAGCTCTCGGGTCCCCGATTGCGGATCGATGCGATTGTCGACGAAATCAACGTGCCCTTCGTGCCGTGTTCCGGACTCGTTGATGAGCTCGGCTGGGATCGGCTCCGCCTGTGCGTCCCCGGGATCGCCCCAGATCCGGGCATATCGAAGAGCGGACTGCTCGTCGACGGTGAAGTAGAAGTAGACCGGGTTCTCGGAGACGAGTGTCGTGAGAAGGGTCGACCCAGCAGTGCTTCCCTGCACCAAATCGCCTGGATCGACGAGTCTTCGGCCCAGCCGTCCCGAGAACGGCGCACGCACCTGCGTCCAGCCCGTGTCCAACCGGGCGCTTTCGACGGCGGCCTGCGCCGATTGAAAATCGGCCTGTGCAGTCAGATTGTCTTGAAGGCGGGTGTCGAGGATGTCTTGGGAGACGGCACCGGATTCCTTGATCGCTTGCGCTCGCGCGAGCAAGATGGTGGAGGTTTGCACCCGGGCCTTGGCCTGAGCGAGGCCCGCCTCTGCAGCCTTGAGCACCGCCCGATACGGCCGCGGATCGATGACGAACAGGACGGTCCCTTTTTTGACAGTTGCCCCATCGTGAAAGCTCACCGACTCGAGGTTACCGCCCACGCGCGCACGGATCTCCACCGAGAGCACCGGCGCGACTCTCCCCGGATGTTCGTCCCACTCCGTGACCGTCTCGAGCACTGCCGTAGCGACCCGCACCTCGGGCGGCGCGGGTGGCGGGCCGGCGCCCTGCACCCGGCATCCAACCGACACCAGGGAGGTCGCTAGGCCTATGGCGAGCGAGCCAGCTCCCGTGAGAACGATCGGGCGAAGGGTCATGGATGAGATTCCTCGTAGGCGATGAGACAGGTCCATAGCACATCGTTAGAGCACCAGACGAACGCCGCCCAGGTCCTCGATACGTACAACGCGACCTTCAAGAGCTCACGCGGCCAGAACATGAGCGCCACGACCGCAGCCGTGGCGAGAAAGCACGCCTGTAAGATCTCGAGGTTGATCGGATCGAGAGCAGGAACCGTGGCAGGATGCGGTCTAGGGGCATCCGTCGCGCTAGGCCGCTGACGCCGGCGAAGCTCGTGAGCACTGCGCCCGACAAGACGAGAACGCATCCGCGCTGACGAGTAAGCGCAGCTCTCGTCCCATCGCGACCTCTCCCATCTGGGCAAGGAGGGGTCTGCCGGACCCTTCTGAATGTCCGCCCCGGGGAGCGGGCCAAGCGAGAGCAGGCTCATCACAGGATTGAAAATGGAGACCACGATCCACGTGTTTCGGAGGGTCTTCCGAAACAGGCCCTGTTTTTGCTCCTCGATAAAATTGACGGAGCTCTCAAAGCCACTGATCCCCAACGTCGCAGCGGCAAAGCCGAACGCCCGCCGACGCGAACGGCAAAGACCCCGAGCAGTCCAATCGTCGCCTCGAACACGGGCAGCCCGGTCCAGAGGTTGTGCGCATAGCGCATCCCCTCGCTCGCGCGGAAGACCGCCGTGGCGATGTCGGAGCCAAGGCTCGCGCTTGGGCCGCACAGAGCGCCGACACGTTGAGAACGCTCGAGCTGATGTCGTTGCCGCAGATCGCCGTGGCCCGTCATGCCCCGAGCAAGTGCGTTTCCGCCTGGTCGAGTTGCTCGACCGGAAGGTTCTCTTGACCGAGCCCGGTGAGCCGTTCGGCGTTTCCCCAGCCCGCAAACTCCCAAGGTTGATCGCCGTTCGTGGGAGCTGATTCGTCGTGCATCAATCTACCCAGATCCGATAATTGTAGATGGAGTATCCGAGAGCGATGAGGATTCCGGGAACAAACCAGCACAGCGCGACCCGAAGCTCGTAGGGGTTACTCGCTGCTTGTTGGAGCGTCAGCCCAAGCGCCGCATCACGAGCAGGGAGCACGTACGGATAGATGGCGAACGCGGCACTGAACAGCATGCCGAACAGAAAGACACTCGATGCGAGGAACGCAGCGGGCCACCGCGCTTTAGACGCGAACCACCGAACCCCAACCAAGCCCCCCACCGAGAGTCCAGGCGCGATCCATCCCAGGGGATAGGCGCCGAGGTTGTGTCGCATTTGGGGTTGCACCAGGTAGGTCGCTGCGGTCGTGAGCGCCACGAGAACGAGTACGACGGGCCACAAGCGCGCGAGGGTGGATTGTGACCGACGCCCCACTTCTCCCTGGACGCGCATGATCAGCCAGAGCGCGCCGTGCTGAGCCAGCGCGCAGGCGGTCGTGAGCGCCGTGAGGAGCGTGTACCAATCAAGGACGCCCGGATGTGGTCCCACCGAGAAGTCGGTCCACAACGGTGCGAAGAAGTGTCCTTGAACGTCCATGTCGACGCCCCGCACTACGTTGCCGAGCGCGGCTCCGAAAAGTATCGCCAACGAGAAGCTCGCTGTGCAGAACGCAGCGTCCCAAAGCTGGTGCCATAGCCGGTGCGACAACTGATGTCGCATTTCGATTCCCAGGGCTCGGAACACCAGCAACCACAGCACGATCATCAGTGGCAGGTAGAACCCGCTGAAGCTCCGCGCGTAGAGGGCGGGAAAGGCGAGGACCAACGTGCCGCCAACCACGAGCAACCATACCTCGTTCCCGTCCCAGACCGGACCGATGCTGCGGAGCACGGCCTCGCGCTCCTCGTCGTTTTTCGATACCCGTAGGTGGAGGATCCCAGCCCCGATGTCGAAGCCATCCAACACGACATAGACGCCAAGAAGGGCCGCGACGATGACAAACCAAACGTGTTGCAGCATCACGCCTTGTCCAGCCCGATCTCCGGCCCTCTGGATAGAAGACGGATCAGGAGAAAGAAGAACAAGATCGAAAGCAGCGCGTACAATCCCATGAAGCCCATCAGGGTAAACAATACGCTGCCGGTCGACACGTTCTCGGAGTAACCGCGAGCCGTCCGCATCACTCCGTACACCACCCATGGCTGCCGGCCCAGCTCCGCGGTGAGCCAGCCTGCCGTATTGGCGATATAAGGGAAGGGTAACGCGAGCATGAGGGCCCATAGCAAGGCGCGACTTTGAGCCAACCGTCTGCGCCACGACATGAACGTGGAGAGCGTCATCAGCACGATGAAAATCGTGCCGAGCCCGACCATCAGATGGTAAGCGTAGTACAGCAGCTCGACGTTGTCGGGCCAGAGCTCGCGATCATAGTCTGCGAGCCCAGTGATCTTGGCGTGCCATCGGCGGTGGGTCAGAAAAGAAAGCATGTTCGGGAGCACGATCGGATTGTCGAGCGTGAGGGTCTCCACGTCGGGTTGGCCGATGATGACCAAGCCCGCGCCCTGCTCGGTCTGAAAGTGCCCTTCCATCGCCGCAAAGGAGACCGGCTGATGCTCGGCAACGAGCTGCGCTTGCTGATCGCCGGTTGGCATGGCCGCCAGGACGGACGCGATCAGCCCCGCCGTGACGCCAACACGGAGGAATTTGTCCGCATGCTCTGAATGCCGATCCGAAAGCCGATAGAAGGCGCCCACGGCGGCGACCACGAACGCTGCGGTAACGACGGCTCCGACCATCGTGTGTGCGTACTGGGCGATCGCCCAGGGATTGGTGAGAAAGGCTCCGAGACTGTGTAGCGAGATCACTCCATCTGCTTCCACGCGATGGCCCACCGGGTGCTGCATGAACGCATTTGTGACGACGATGAACCATCCGCTGAGCCAGGAACCCAGGCAGACCAAGATCGCAGTAACCCAGTGCAGACGGGGACCCAGTCGACGTTCTCCAAATATCAGTAGGTACAAGAACGATGATTCGAGAAAGAATGCGAATACACCCTCCATCGCGAGCGTTTGACCGATGACCCCGCCAGCCGCCTCGCTGAAGCGCGCCCAGTTCGTACCGAATTGGAACTCGAGGGGAATGCCGGTCACGACCCCCATGACGAAATTGAGGCCGAGAACTTTGGACCAGAACCGCGCTGCCTGGTTTGCGATCGCGTCGCCACGAAGCCCCATGGTCTTGAACACCACGATGAGCAGCGTCAGACCGATGGTGAGCTGGGGGAAGAGGTAGTGATAGGTAATGGTGAAGGCGAACTGCAATCGATGAGCGGTCAGCGCATCCATGCGCGTGAGAGTAGGCCCAAGGTGTGCGATCAACAATGCGCCCGGTATCCGGCGCAACGCACAGATCTTGGCCACGCCCACGACCCAAGGACCGCCCAGAGGCGCCTGCCTTTTGTCGAGTGCAAGACTCAGCACCCGCTCGGAGCAGCGCCAAAACGACTACTAGGTCCGGGAGGCCATCAACGGCTTGAGGGGCGGCGCGCAAAGTGCTCCACTACGGCGATGAGGATGAATCGGACACTTCGCGCTTCGTTGACGACCCTTTGCGTGCTGCTCGTTGCGGGCTGCCAGGGCAAAGGACCTACTCCAACAGAGGCGGACCCTTCGACCGGCCCGGCCCCCGAGCTCGGGACGACAGACATGGGCGGCGCCCATCCGGCGGTGGGAACCCAAGACCCGCATGCGGGAATGGCTCTGCCCCAGAGTCCGGCCGCAACCGGTACCTCGGCCGGCCAGCCCGATGCTTCAGGGATGATCGACGTGGGCGCTATCGCGTTCAAGGTGCCGAGCAACTGGGAAGTCCAGCAACCCAAGTCCTCGATGCGCCGCGCTCAGCTGGGCGCACCCGGATCGAAGGGCCCGGCAGAGCTCATCGTGTTCTTTTTCGGTCCGCAGGGCGCGGGGACGGCGAAGGCGAACGTCGACCGTTGGATCGGGCAGTTCACCAAACCCGACGGCTCCCCGGTGACCGATGCCAAACAGACGAGCAGCCAGGTGGCTGGCTTCGAGGTGACCAAGGTGGAGGTCACAGGCCTGTACGGCGGAGGCATGGGCCCCACGGGGCAGCCCGAAGCGGCCCAGGCCGATCAGCGCTTGCTCGCCGCGATCGTGAACGCCGAAGACGGTCCTTACTACTTCAAACTGCTGGGACCGCAGGCGACCGTATCGGAAAACAGCGGAGCGTTCGACCAGCTGATCTCATCGATCGTTCGCGCACCCTGACACCGACTCTGCCGAGGCGAACCCCATGGGGGGTTTCGTTCGCCAAGTATCCCGTATAGATTCGCTTCGGAGTGATGGACAAAGCTCGGCAGCAACGGAGCATGATCCGGCCCGCCGACGGCCGTCGCAGGTCCTGGTTCGTGCAGGCGATCGCCTTTTCGCACTCGACGGCGGTGTCCCCGGCATGGCGACGGATCATGACGATTTCCACCTATTTTCTTTCATGGGTCCTGTTCACTGGGCTCGCGCCGCTGTGGATCCCGATCGCCTTTTCGGTCGGAATCTTTCGTGGCGCTTCGTTCGTAGTCTTGCGGCTGTTGATGTTCTTCTGGATCTATCTCGCCATCGAGCTCTTGGGCTTGATCGCCGCCGGAGCGATTTACGCGGTCACACGAGGCGACATCGCACGGCGGCAGGACCTGTTCTTCCGACTCGAGTGCTGGTGGGGCAGCTCTCTGTTCGCTTGGATCTGCCGCTGTCTTTCACTGTCGAGCTCGATCGAGGGCGACGAACAGATCCTCCCCGGCCCCGTCCTGGTGTTCATCAGGCATGCGAGCATCATCGACACGGCCGTCCCCGTCGCATTTCTCTCGAACGCCAAAGGCCTGCGCCTCCGGTACGTGTTCAAGCGAGAGCTCCTGGTAGACCCGTGCATCGACGTGGCAGGCCACGCCTCGCCCAACTACTTCGTCGATCGCGGCGGCAGCTCCGAAGACGAGCTAGCCGGCATCCGAAGCCTCGCGGAGAACCTAGGCGACGAGGGCGTGCTGCTTTACCCGGAAGGCACCCGCTTCACTGAACGCAAGAAGCAAATCGCCCTGCAGAGGCTTGCCAAGACTCATCCGGAGCTCGTCCCCGTGGCCGAATCGTTCAGGTACTGCCTTCCTCCCAAGCTCGGGGGCGTGCTCACCCTGCTCGACGCTGCGCCCGGCACCGACGTGCTCATCGTTGCGCATCGCGGCCTCGAGGGCTTGGCCGAAGTGACCGACTTGCTCAGTGGCTCGGTCGTCGGCAAGGAGGTCCAAGTCCGCATCTGGCGCATCGACGCCGCCGACATCCCCGAGGGGGAAGCGCGGCGGCGTTGGTTATTCGATTGGTGGAAACGCGTCGACGATTTCGTCTATGCGGCGGGTTGACGCCTACCACGCCGATTGCGGCGCGGCGCACCTGACCGTTGAGCTTCCGCGGACCCGGTAGAGCGCCGGGGCGGCTGGGCATTGGTCCGGTTGGGCTCCCCTGGCTCCCGAGGAGGCAGGTCCACCGCCACTTCGGGGGGAGAGAACTTGATCAGCTTCTCGACCGCTCGGAGCCGGCCGCGTTCCGACGGGTCGACCAGTGACCAGGCAGCCCCTGAAGCCCCCGCGCGACCCGTTCGGCCGATTCGGTGCACGTAGCTCTCCGGTTCGTGGGGCAACTCGTAGTTGAAAACGTGAGAGACGGCGTCGATGTCGATGCCGCGGGCTGCGATGTCCGTCGCCACGAGCACCCACGAGTCCCCATTCTTGAAGTTCTGCAGGGCGCGCTGACGAGCGTTCTGCGACTTGTTGCCGTGGATTGCCTCGGCGCCGATGCCAGCACCCTCGAGCTTACGGGCGACTTTGTTCGCACCGTGCTTGGTGCGGGTGAACACGATGGCTCGAGAGACCTCGTCATCGCGGAGCAGGTGTTCGAGCATGCGTTGCTTGTCGCCGTTGTCGACCATCACGACGCGCTGGTCGATTTCCTTCACGGTCATCTGCTTCGGCGAAACATCCACACGGACGGGGTCCTTGAGGATCTCACGGGCGAGCGCAACGACCTCGTTCGGCATGGTCGCCGAAAAGAGCAGTGACTGACGTTTTTTCGGGGTCTGCGCGACGATGCGCTTCACGTCGCGAACGAAGCCCATGTCGAGAAGGCGATCGGCCTCATCGAGGACCAGCACAGAGACGTCCGACAGGTCGACGTGGCGTTGAGATGCCAGATCAAGAAGGCGACCGGGCGTGGCGACGAGCACATCGACGCCTTTGGCCAGGGCCTTGACCTGAGGGTTCTGCCCCACGCCGCCGATGATGAAGGAATGACGCAACTCGGTGTATCGCCCGAGCCTGGTGAGCTCGTCGTGAATCTGCAGCGCGAGCTCGCGTGTGGGGGCGAGAATTAGGGCCCTGGGTCGCCGGGGCCGAGCAGGCGAGTCCTCGTCGTGAAGTCGTTGCAACAGAGGCAACGCAAACGCGGCGGTCTTGCCGGTGCCCGTCTGGGCGATGCCCAGCAGGTCCTTCCCCAGCAATAGCTGGGGAATGGCCTGCACTTGGATCGGGGTGGGCACTATGTAGCCCACATCGCTCAGGGCGCGGCGGAGGGCTCCGCCGACCCCGAGAGAGTCAAAGTCGTTGATCACGCGTGACTTACCAGCGCTTGCTGGGTCCGCGATCGTTCTTGGGGCGGTCGTTGGCCTTGTCGACGCGGATCGTCCGGCCGTCGAGGGTGGAACCGTCTAGCTCCGAGACCGCGCGGGTCGCGCTCGCCTCGTCCTCGAAGGTCACGAAGCCGAAGCCGCGTGAGCGACCGGTTTCCCGGTCGGTGACCACCTTGGCTTCGGTGACTGCACCGCATGCCTCGAAAGCCTCTTGGAGCTCGCTGTTGGTCGTGTTCCAGCTGAGGCCACCTACGAATAGTTTCTTGCTCATTCTGATTTCTCTCTCATCAATCTGCGAAGCATCGCGCCGGGACCTGTCCCGTACACTTGCTTCGCTTCTACTTGCCGTTGTCTTCTACGAACCTTGGACCGTTGTTTCGTTTCACGGTGCGGTCTGGTAGGAACAGGGCAGCGTGGCGGCAGCCCACGGTGAGCTACCGCGCCCACGATGGGCGATGGGAGCAAGGTAGCACCTGGCCAGGTCTTGTCCAGAAGGCTCCCACCCTGGGCCCAAAGGTGCCGCGCCGCCCCTAGCGGTGGCGTTTGCGCCCACGGGCAGGATTACTTGGACTGAGGCCTAGGTAGCGGTCCTCGGCAATTCCATAGGCGTCCAAGACCCGTTCGCCGGCGGCCTTGGCCGCTTCCCGGTCGACGGTGAGCAGGTGGCCGTCCTCCATCAGGACGCGCAACCAACGCCCCTGAGCCTGGTCGATGAGCTCCGCCAAATGGGTCATGTCCCGGGGCGGCACACCGTTGACGAGGCGCACAACCTCGTCCTCCCAGCTCTGGTAACCGCGATTGACCGGATCCGGCAAGACACGCTGCATGAGGATCACCTCGCGCCGCTCCTTGGTCACCCCGTGGTTCCAGGCGGCGCTGAGAAGATTCGGGGGCGGGTCGCGGAAGTAATCGAGATAGTCACCGCTCAGCGGTTGGAAGACCAACCCGGCAAATACCAGGTAGCGAGGGCGCTCGGTGCTTCGGCGGCCCGGGACGAGGGACGTGTGGGCCTTCAGCACAATCGTCTCGGTGAGCATCCTGCCGTTGCGCAGCACCAAGACCCTCACCTGTTCACCGATCTGCCGGCTTTGGTAGACCATGGAAAAGTGGACTCGCCCGATACCCGGCCAGGCCACCGTGAGATCATTGGCGATCGGGTGTCCGTCGATCGCCAAGAGCACGTCGTGCGGCCTCAACGCGGCAAATGCCGGCCCACCGTAGTCAACCCGCATGACGAGCGCGCCGCTCTGACCCGGGCTCATGCCCGCCGCGAGGCGCTGGCTCTCGCTTTCCATGTTCTGGGCGCGGAGCCCGAGCTGCGGCACGCCATCGTAACGGCCGTCCTTCACGTCCTGCAGAAAGTGCCGGATCACCGGCGTGGGAATCATGTAGCCCACGTTTTCCGCTTCCTCGAGCGTCTGCATCGCGATCCCGACGATGCGGTCGCCACTGAGGACGGGTCCACCGCTGTTGCCCGAGTTGATCGCCGCATCGATTTGCGTGGACAGCAGGCGTCGGCCCGTTTGCGCATAGGTGTCGACCTCGATCCGCGAGACGATCCCGGACGTGATGGACAAGGTTTTTCCCCCCTCAGGAAAGCCCCAGACCTGCACTTCTTGCTGCAGGCCGGGCATCTCTCCAATCGGGACAGCACTTGCCCCGCGGAAAAAGTCCTCGTCGCGGACCTCGACCAGCGCGAGGTCGGCGTCATGACTGATGAACGTCACTCGTGCTGGGAATCGTTCACTGGCGTCCGCGCGCTTGACCTCGATCCCGACTGCGTGCTCGACCACATGCGCGTTTGTGAGGATTCGACGCCCCGCGATGATCACCCCGGAACCGCCGTACAGCGATGCCCCTTCGGTCTGCCATGGCACCGCGAGATCGGGCGGATCGGAGTAGACGAAGAACTGGACCATGCTCGCCGCGATCGAAGGCTCCTGCGCTCGGCCAAGCCCCGTCCAGGCGCTCGAGGCTGCTGCGGCGAAGACGATCGGAAGCGCTACGGTATATGGCTTCATGGCGCACGATTCTCATGGCTGCGCTCGGGACACGTCAAGCGAGCTGCACGAAGCAAGCGCGCGCACCCTGCTTTGCAGCCCGGACTCGTGGTAAGTGGAGCAAAATGAAGATCGACACGTTCAACGGGGAAACCAATTGGATCAGGCTGGCCCAAGCGGGCAGGCGGGCAGAAGCGCTCGGTTTTGACGGCTTTGCGATTCCAGAGATCACCGGCGACCCTTTGATTCACGCCGCGATAGTCGCGAGCGCGACCCAACGCATCCAGGCGCGCACCGCGATCGCCGTCGCGTTCCCGAGGAGCCCGATGGTGCTCGCGAGCCAGGCCTGGTCGATTCAGGTCAACTCCGAGGGCCGTTTCGCTCTGGGCTTGGGCACGCAGGTCAGAGCGCACAACGAGCGCCGCTTTAGCACTCCTTGGAAAGGGCCGCGGAGCCGGATGGTCGAATACGTCCACGCGCTCCGTGCGATCTGGCGATGCTGGGAGCTCGGAGAGCGGCTGGACCATCGGGGTGAGCACTACCAGTTCACTCTGATGACGCCGGAGTTCACTCCGACGAAGTCCAATCTGCCCATGGTGCCCGTATATCTCGCTGCGGTCCGGCCGAAAATGATCGAGTCGGCCGCCGGTGTCGCAGATGGGCTTCGCCTGCATGGCTTCTGCACCAAGAAGTACCTTCAAGAAGTCGTCTCGCCTGCCATCGACCGCGGTCTGAAGTCGGCGGGGCGTTCGCGCAGCGAGCTCGACGTCTGTGGCGGCGGGTTCATCATGACCGGGCCCGACGAGGAGACCGTCATGAAGAATCGCGAGTGGGTCAGATACCGCCTCGCATTCTATGGTTCGACGCCAGCCTATCTGCCGGTGATGTCGCTGCACGGCTGGGACGACTTGGCCGAGAAGCTCAATCAGATGAGCAGGACCGGACAGTGGAAGCAGATGGCAGCCGAAATCCCGGATGCGATGCTGGACGAATTCTGCGTGTACGCGACGTACGATGAGTTGCCCGAGGCGATCGAGGGACGTTTTGGCGGGATCTCGGACACGGTGGAAGTGGCGATCGAAGACGAAACCGACCGTGATGTCGCTCGGGAGGTGCTCGCGCGCGTTCAGCGAATCAAGAGCCGCTTCGAAGCTCCTGCGAATCACTACGGCTAGTTTCGATTCTTGCTCAGCACGAGGAGCGCAAATTCGGCAGCCAGGTTCGGGTCTTCGTCCTCGCCGATGACGCGGCCGTGGGTGTCGTCGTAGTAGCGGGCCTGCTCGACGGTTACGCCCATTTTCTCGCAGAGGTCGAGCATGTCGCGAATCGACGGAAAGCGGCGGTTCGGGGTGTTGTACCATTCGTAGGAGTAGGGGCCGGGCGCCTTCGGGGCGCGGCCCTCTAGGCCGAACATCTCGCGGAGCGTCCGATGGGCGAAGTTGGTGAAGCCGACGATCGCGCGACGGCCGACTCGAAGCGAGTCTTCGAGCAGGCGCTCGACGTTGGGGACGGCCTGCAGAGTCGACGAAAGCACGACGTAGTCGAAGCGGTCGTCGTCGAACTCTGGGAGCCCGACGTCCAGATCGTAGTCGATCGCTTCGACGCCGTGCTGAAGGGTCGCCGCGATCAGCTCGGTGCTGACCTCGACACCACACAGAAGCGGCGCACCGCGCTCCTTGAGCCTAGCCAGCAAGTCGCCCTCCCCGCACCCGAGGTCGAGCACGGAGCTGCCCGGAGGGATCAGCGCGAGGATACGATCGTCTTCGGCGCTCTCGCGCGGGGGCTGGGGCACCGGCGCGCCGAGCTTGGCGGCGACCAAGGGGCTGAACGCCGCGATGTCATCCGGCAGCAGGAAACTGTCGTGGCCGCCGTCGGTTTCGATCTCACAATACGACACCGGCTGACCGAGGGTGGTCATGATGGCGACGAGCTCGCGCGACTGGCTCGGCGGGAATAGCCAGTCGCTCGAAAAGGAGACGACCAACCAGTCGCACTGGGCCGGCCGAAACGACTCAAGCCGCTTCTCGCGCGTGTCTCCCATGTCGAAGTTGTCCATCGCGAGGGTCACGGTCACGTAGGAATTCGCGTCGAACCGCCCGACGAACTGCTCCCCCTGATAAGCGAGGTACGAGCCGACCGAGAAACGTTTCTCGAAATCGGTCACCATGTCTCGCGGCGCATGGCGATCGATGTCGAACTTCCGGGTCATCGCCTCCGAGGACAAGTAGGTGATGTGACCGAGCATGCGTGCAAGTGCGAGGCCCGTCTCGGGGAACTCCCCGGTCCCGTAATACTGCCCTTGATGGAAGTGGGGGTCGGTCTGGATCGCGTTGCGGCCGACGACATCGAACGCGATCGCCTGCGCGGTGATGCGGGCCGAACCTGCGATGACCACGGCGGTTTGGACGCACTCGGGATAACGCGTCGCCCAGCAGAGCGTCTGGTGCGCCCCGAGTGAGCCGCCGACGACCGCGCGGAGGCGTCGTATCCCGAGGAGATCGACGAGGCGCTTCTGCACGTCGACCATGTCCGCGACGTTCACGAGCGGGAAATCGCTTCCATACGGAATCCCGGTCGCGGGATTGAGGGTTGCGGGCCCCGTCGTGCCGCGGCACCCGCCAAGCACGTTCGAGCAAATGACGAACAGGCGATCTGTGTCGACGGCCTTACCGGGACCGACCAGCCCTTCCCACCAGCCAGGGTCATCGGTCTCATCGTGGCGCGCCGGATGCGAGTCTCCGGAAATCGCGTGACAGATGAGCACTGCGTTGCTTCGGTCCTCGTCGAGGGATCCGTAGGTCTCGTACGCCACCTCGACACCCGGAAGCGTCTCGCCGTGGCGGAGCTTCACAGGCGTTGGGAAGACGGCCGTCTGCACGTGGCGCAGTGGCTTCCCGCTCCGGATCGAATCGGTGCTTTCGAAGTCTACGACCACGAGAGTCGGTCAGCCTACCCCACGGCGGTGGCAAGCGCTTGGTCGAGGTCTGCGATGATGTCTTTCAGATCTTCGATTCCGACCGAGACACGCACGTACTCCGGTACGACGCCGGTCTGTTGTTGCTCTGCGGGACTGAGCTGCGAGTGCGTCGTCGATGCGGGGTGAATCACGAGCG
>JBAVOF010000600.1:0-20842 GCA_049691835.1 Polyangiales bacterium | reverse complement strand
ACTCCATGCAGAAATACGCGATCCGCGGTTCCTGCGCTTGAGTCGATGCCACCATCTCTCGGTGAAGCCGTACGACGCTGCCGACGTACTCCTCGTCCATGGCCAAGTCCATGAGCCGATCGGGTTTGACCTGGTCGAGCAGTGCGTGCGGATTTTCCCCGACTTGGAACCAGAGGCTCGGGTCGATACGCTTGAAGAGAGAAGCCACTTCCGGGTGCCATCGCCACCAGAGGTTGGATGCGATCTCCTTGAGTGGCGCCAACTCCTCGGGAAGAGCGTTCGACACTACGAAGGTGCGCGTGTACGGCGCTGCGACTTCGCCTTCTGGAACGGGTGGCCTCACGAAAACGCCGAAGACGCCCGAGGTGTCGGACGAAACTGCAGGCATCGACGGCACGCTCAGGCGATCCATCGGCAGTTCCTTGCGTCTCGCCGCGCCCGCCGCGAGCGCGCGGCGATGCGCCTCTTCGTAGTGCTCCATGAAGTTCGACCAATCGGTCAGGGCGGCGGTGCTGAGGGACGCTTCGCGAAGCGACTCACGCTCAGCTGTCGGCAGGTCGATGAACTCCAACAGGGCCTTCTTGAGCGATGCCCGAACCTCATCGACGGGCACGCCCTCGCGCTTCAGTACCCTGACCCCCGTGCGCGTCCGGTCGCCCTGCGACGCGACCCAGCGGCCGAAACCGGCGCGATCGGTCGTGATCGCAGGCACCCCGAATGCCACGGCTTCGAGCGGGGTATAGCCCCACGGCTCGTAGAACGACGGAAATACGCCGAGGTCGGCTCCCGGAAGCAAGTCCCAGTATCTTTGACGGATCAGCGGGTCTGTCCCGTCCAGATAGATGGGAACATGAACCACATGCACACGGGTGCCTGGATTGTTCTCGAATCCGAGCGCATTGAGCTGATTCGTGATCGGGTCATTGGCTTCATCGACCAGGTCGTGCGTGCACCGCAAGGGGCGCCCGGCAGAGGCACCGTGCGCGCGATCCCAAAGTTGGCGCTTTGGCTCCGCGTGGCCGGCCGGCAGCATGGCGTACGCGATCACGCGTTTCGCGTCTCTGGACTCCAGCTCCGCAGCCAGGGCAATCGCCGCGTCGAGATAGACGTCCACACCCTTGTTGATATATTCGTACCGTCCGGCGAGTGCGAAGATCAGAGTGTTGTCGCGATCATACTTGTCGCCCGTGGTCAGCTCCGCGAGCTTGAAGAGATCTTCGCGGGCCTGTCCTCGGAGTTCCGGCGCGACCGGTCTTGCGCCGAAGCCATTCGGCAGAATCACGTCCGGCTTTCGACCCAGGAGGTGTTTGCACTCGAGTGCCGTGATCTCGCTGACCGTCGTGAATACGTCCGCTTCACGCGCAGCCACCGTCTCCATCGAGTGCTTCGACGAGACGTTGAGCTCTTTTGCGGCAACCTCCGGATCGACGCTGGCTAGCGACTGATAGAAGTTAGGATCTGCCCGACGGCCTGCGAGAGAGCGGCCGAGCATCGTCGCGTGGGTCGTGAACACCGTGCCGATCTCGGGGGCAGCAGACTGCAAATACAGAAGTGCACCTGCCGACATCCACTCGTGCGCTTGTACGATGGCGTTCTTTCGCGCTGGTAATAGGATGCGGTCGCGGATGCGTTCGATGACCATACCGGCGCCATGTGCGAAGAGAACCGGGTCGTAGTAGTCCCAGGCTCCGAACAAGGAATCGAGTCCGTACTTCTCCCAGTAACGGCCGAGGATCTCGTCTTTGCGCGCGTACAGGCGCGACTGATTGATCAACAGACACCTAGGCTCGCCGGGAACCAACCAGCGCCCCATCAAGACACTCACCTCATGGTCCGCTAGGGCCTCGGCAAACTCTGGATCCCAGATGTCTGCACGAAACTCCGGCGCCACGCCCTCCATGCGAGGAACATCGGGGCCGATCGCGATGTACCCTTCTTCGCCATGGCGCTGCTGGACCTCGCGCACGCGGCTCGCGAGGACGGTGTGGATACCGCCGACCATGTTGCAGACCTCCCAGGAGATCTCGAAAAAAACCGCTTTGCTCACAGCCGAACCTGCTTCTCCGCTGGGGCCAGCACCGAGAGGTTCAAGTCCTTCATCACATTCATATAATGGATGAAGGCGTCGTAGGGCCCCTCGTAAGGACTAAAATAGTCGTGCACCTCAGCATCGGAAGCCGATTTCGTGGCCATGTAGTAGAAGTGGTCGGAGGTCTGCAGGCGCCGCCAAAGCGCCAGTACGTGAGAATTGTTACGCTTCCGGATTGCGGGCCCCAAAGCGTAGATTTCGGCCAAGGCCCGCTGCTGCATGGCGTTTCCGCGCCATGCGCTGATGTCGCGGCCCTCGTCGGCCCAGGACACCGTACGATGGAAGGAGAGCTCCCCGAGGGCCGGATATCGGTCGATGACCTGACTTGGCGTGAGGATGTCCCAGTGTGGATGCGTGAAGATCAGGTCCGGAAGATGCTCCAGGAACTCGAAAATCCCAGTCTCCTTCCACTGGTGCTCGCCGAAGGTCTCGTAGTCCATGAAGAGGTTGATCACGTCGCCTGCGCCGCTATGCCCGTGCACCCATCCCGCGAATTTTTCGGCGGTGAGTGGAAAGTCACCCCAGGCCTTGTTCGAGAACCGGAACGCGATGTCGTCCGACAGCTTGTAGTTCTTGGTGAGCAGTTTCGTTTCGCGGCCAGCCACGCGATAGACGAAGTTCGGGCTTCGCCAGTTGAGAATGTCGTCCGCACCCTCCACCAGAATCCCGTCGAATCCGAGGTCGGAAATGAGCTGCCCGATCTCGTCGTTGTAGATGAGCTCGGTGTTCCGGAACACCCGAGGCGTCTGCCCGAACTCGGACTCGATGAGCTTCAGCTCGAGGTCGATCTGTTCCCGGTACTCGTTCTTGTCATAGAGGACGGCGAGGCTGTGGTAATAGGTCTCAGCGATGAACTCGACTGCGCCGGTTTTCGCTAGCCGTACGAAGCTGTCGAGCACCTCTGGGGCATAGCGCCTCATCTGTTCGATCACGACGCCGGTCACGGCGTAGGAGATGCGAAAGCGTCCGTCGGTGCGCTCGATGAGGTGCAGCATCGACTCGTTGGCGGGAAGGTAACACTTCTTGGCCACCTTCCGAAGGACCTCGGCATTGAGCCCCTCGTCGAAATATGCGTGATCTCGTCCGACCTGCATCGCCCCATATGGCTTCAAGCGATATGGTTGATGAACCTCGAAATAGAAACAGACCGACGGCATCATTCACCTCGGGCGCCGATGGTCGACTCGTAGATCGGAATCAGCTTCTGTGCGGCGGCATCCCAGTGGATGTGCCGGATCTCTTCGCGAGCGCGTTCGACGATGACGCGTCTGAGCTCGGGAAGCTCCAAAAGCGCCACGATCTGGCTCGCGATCTTGTCGACGTCCCAGAAGTCGACCTTGAGGGCGTTTCGAAGAACTTCGGATACCCCCGATTGCTTGGACACGATGACCGGCCGGTCGTAGCTCATCGCCTCGAGCGGCGCGATTCCAAACGGCTCCGAGACCGATGGCATCACGTAAACATCGGCTGTCGAAAATGTGCGCTCGAGCTCCGCTCCGCGGACGAAGCCCGGAAAACGAAAGGACTCGGTGATACCCAAGTCTTCCACCAAGGCCTTCATTCGCGGCAACATGTCGCCGGACCCCGCCATGACGAACACGGCATCGGGAACGTGCTCGAGGACCCGCGCCGCGGCCTGCACGAAATACTCGGGCCCCTTCTGAAAGGTGACTCGGCCGAGGAAGAGCACGACAGGCCCGGTGGAGGCGCGTTGCTCGGTGTACGCTTCGACGACCTCACGTTCGTACACCCCGTTGTGCACGACCGAAATTTTGTCGAGTGGCGTGTTGTGGAGGCGGTGGATCAGTCCGCGGGTGTAGTAGCTCACCGCGATGACCCGAGCGGCGCTCTCCAGCCCTTGATGCTCGACTGCGACGATATCCCGATCGGCGCCACGACCAGCCCGATCATACTCGAGGCTGTGGACGTGCACGACCAGCGGCGCTCCCGCTCGGCGCGCGATCTCTATCCCCGCCGGGAAGGTCATCCAGTCGTGTGCATGCACTAGGTCGTATTTCTGCCCCTGAACCCGGCGCGTCGCCGCCATCGCGTATCGGGCGACCTCGGCGAAAAGGTCCTCGCCGTAGTGTGCCCCGCTTCCGGCCGTCTCGGCGAAGGGCAGGTCGCCGCCGGGAATCTGCACATGCTCGAGCCCTGCGATTTTTCGCCCAGGACGGGGTACTGGATGCATGACTTCCGAGGCCGCGATCTCGGCCTCCGTGACCGCGAGCTCCTGGAGCGCGCCACTCGTGATGAGCTCCCGATAGGTTGCCTGATCGAGATATGGTTTCAGCATCGCCGGCACGAGGAGCTTGCGGACACCTGGCCGCGAGGTTTGCATGGCCCTCGATCGCGCGGCCTCGACTGCGGCTCTGAAGATCGGGTCGGTCGCAAGCGCAGGCTCCGCCGCAAGCAATTCCGCCAGCCGGTCGCGCGTCCCTACCTGAGCTGGCGCTGTAGTCGGACTGTGGGCCAACGGCCCTGCGGAAGCCGCGCCAAGCAGATGCATGTGCGGCGCGTTCTCGGCTCCGTAGAGCTTGGGCACGAGAAAGTCGATCTCGATGCCCCGGGCTGCAAGGGCCGTCGTGAGCCCTTCGCAAGCGGTCCCCAGGCCCCCGCTGATGTGCGGAGGGTATTCCCAGCCCAACATCAAGATCTTCATGGACCTGCCATTTTTGCAACTCTCAGAACCTCGGAAACGCTCCAGGCCTGGGCCGGTGCGCCGCCGGGGCGGTGCGGTGCGTTCCCGTCGAACACTTCACCGATCTGACCAATGCAGCCTTCTGTTCGGAGATGTGCGCACAGGGCCGCAAGCACGGGCATCATCTCTTCCGCCGCCGCCTTCTGACCGTCGACCGCCTCTACAGCATCGGCGTAGATGCCGAGGAGCCAAGGCCAGACCGTTCCCTGATGATACGCGCGATCCCGTTCTGCTTGTCCGCCCCGATAGAACGGCCGATAGGCGGGGTCGTTGGACGAGAGCGTCCGCAGTCCGACCGGAGTGAGAAGCTCGTCTCGGACCTTGGCCAGGGCCTGCTTCTTCCGAGCCTTGTCGATCGGTATGCCGGGAAGCGCGAGCGCCCAAAGCTGATTGGGTCGTAGCTTGCCGTCCGGGCTGTGTCCGTCGTGAGTGTCGGTCAAGAAGCCCTGATCTTGAAGCCAGAATTTTTCCTCGAAATGATCGGACAGTTTCCGCGCCGTTTCGTCCCATCTGTCGATGAACTCAGGCCGCAGTTTTTTCGCCCACCGAAGAGCGGTTCCCAGCGCTGACAGCCAAAGGGCGTTGAGGTCGACCGCATAGCCCTGACGCGGTGTCACTGGTTGGCCATCCACGATCGCATCCATCCATGTCAGCGCCCAGGGGCCGTGGTCGACGAACAGGAACCCTTGGGGGTCTATGTGCACGCGTGGGTCAGCGCCGTCAGCGATTCGATCGATCAGATCGAGGCATGCGTGCTGCAGTGCCGTGATGCGGCGGCTTCGTGTCCGCTTCGCGGTGAGGGCAGTGGCCCTGATGAATAGAAGCGAGGCATCGATCGACTCGGCGTTCGACGGCACGTCGCCGCTTTGCGGTATGTTGGGCACCAAGCCGTTCTCGAGGCGGTCAGCCAGCGACTCCAGAATTCCCAGCGCCTTGTCGACCTCGTCCCTGGCCAAGCACAGACCCGGTAGGGCGATCAACGAATCCCGCGACCACTCGCCAAACCAAGGATATCCCGCGATGACGCCTGTCCGTTCGCCCTGGAGCTCAACCAGGAAAGCGTCTGCTGCATCGTCCAGCTCCTGTACGAAGGACCGGCGTGACCTGGGTACCGAGGTCAGAACCTGTGGCTCGTGACTCTGCGCCGGGGTCGTTCCGAGTCGGATGCAGAATGCGCCATCATCGTCGGGCGCGACGCGGAACTCACCGGGCGTGAAGAGGTCTTCGGAGTCCTCATAGCCCCGCTCCCGCTCCCACTCGTAGTGTACTCCCTCGTACCAGTGCCCGTCCGCGCGGAAACCGCCTGACACTCCGTGCAGACTCATGACCAGCGCCGGAACGCCTTTGTACGGATGCATCGTCACGCGAAGCGACTCGCGATCTTCGATCTCGATCTCCCCATTCAAGAAAGAATTTGCATGCGTCAATTTGTGAATCGGGCGGCAGCGGATGAGCGGGCGAAGCCGCAGGTCGACCGGTTCGTTGAGCCCTGCGATCGAGTACCGAATCCAAACCGCATCGGCGCGGTCTTCGAGCCAAAGCTCTCGGGTTACCGTGACCCCGGAGAACTGGTAGGTCCAACGGGGCAACGGCTCGAACCTCGTCAGGTACTCGACCCCCTTCGGCTCGATGGCGTTGCCCCAATTGTAACTATGCAACGCGACGCGCTCGCCGCCGATCTGAAACCATTCTTCTACCTCGGCGACCATGTTCATCGGCTCGCCCACACCCGGCTCCCGAATGGTCAGAAGACCGTGGTACTTCCGGCGGGGGCAACGATCGATGGTGCCCATCGCAAACGAGCCGCGTGTGTTGCTCGCCAACCACTCGGCGTCTGGCGTGGTGGACGCGGCGGAGCCGTCAGGATCTTGATCGCCTCCGGGCGGTTTGGCGAGGAGACGCAAGCCCGACGTTCCGTCGGAGCGAGATGGGAACCAACTCGGCAGGATCACAATATACTCCCCTTAGACCCAAATCAGGGCTGGGTCGAAACCACCTCATGAAGCAGGAGGCATGCCAAAGCCTGGTATCGCGGTCGGCGGCTTTCTCGCACGAGGCGATGACAATATCACGACCATGGCGAAACATCTGCAGGTGTGGGTCGTCGTGGCGCAAGCAATGCGCATCGGTTCTAGGCCCGGGCGTTGTACCATGCCCGTTCCAACGCTTCTTGATCGTCGGGGTGCGCGATGGAGATGAGCAACTGGGCTCGCTCGTTGAGTGTTTTCCCGTATAGGTCGACTGCGCCGTTTTCAGTAATGATGAACTGGACGTGGGCCCGGGTCGTGACGACGCCGGCACCGGCTCGTAAAGTTGGCACGATTCGCGGGACACCTTTCTGGGTGCGGCTCGTGAGTGCGATGATGGGCTTGCCGCCCTCCGACGTCATTGCGCCGCGAATGAAGTCCATTTGCCCGCCCACACCCGAAATGACGCGATGGCCGATCGAATCGGCACAAACTTGCCCGGTGAGGTCGATTTCGACCGCGGAGTTGATCGCCGTGACCTTGGGATTGCGGTTGATCACCGAAACCCGATTCACGTACCCGATATCATACTGAGTGACCGTGGGGTTGTCATCGATGTAGTCGTACAGACGGCGGGTCCCCACGACGAAACCCGAGACGGTTCGCCCCGGATGCACCACCTTCTGGCTGTTGTCGACTGCCCCGCATTCCAGCAGTGGCAGCAACCCGTCCGACCACATCTCCGTATGAACCCCGAGATGGCGATGGCCCTTGAGGGATGCCAGGACGGCGTCAGGGACTGCTCCGATCCCCATCTGGAGGGTGGCGCCGTCCTCGACCAGGGCAGCGGCATGGTGTCCGATCGCGCGCTCCTCTTCGGTTGGCGGCATCGCCGGTACCTCGGGCAGGGGCTCATCGTGCTCTACCAGCCAGTCGAGCTGGTCGATGTGCACGAAGCCGTCGCCGTGCACCCGCGGCATGTGACGATTGACCTGAGCGATCACGACCTTGGACGAATCGACGGCCGCCCTGGCCACGTCGACTGACACGCCGAGGCTGCAGTAGCCGCGCTTGTCTGGCGGTGACACCTGAACGAGTGCGATGTCGAGCGCCCGACGTCCCGAACGGAAGAGCTGCGGAATTTCGGAGAGAAAGCAGGGCAAGTAGTCGACCCGATCCCCATCGAGTTGGTGGCGCATGTTCTCGCCAACGAACAGGTTCGCAACCCGAAACGAGCGTGCGTACTCGGGTCTTGCGTAACTTGCGTCTCCGGAGGTGTGCAGATGGATGAGCTCGACATCGCGCAGCCGGGCCGCCTGCTCGACCAGAGCGTCCACCAGGGCAGTGGGCGTTGCGACCCCGCCGTGAACGAAGACGCGTTGACTCGAGTTGATGTGGTTCACCGCCTCGTGCGCGGTGCAGAGCTTGGACATCTTGCCTGGGTTATTCCGGGTTGTTTCCTGCTTCGGGGTTGGATTGGGGTTCCGGGTCGGGCTCCGAGCTTGGACCGGCCGGGTGTCGACGTCGCTCGAGGTCGACTTCGAGGACCGGGGGAGGCGTGGGCGAGTTGATCGGTCCCGAGACCCGATTGGTGTTGCCTTCGGGCAGCTTGACCTTCTGGATGGGCAGGTACTCTTCTTCCTGCTGCATCTCCGTCCCTTGGCCGCCCCTGACACGTCCGCCGGCGCAGGCGCTGGCAAGCGTGATGAAGCAGGTCGCGACGATCAGAGCGCGCGACAGGGACCTCAAGGCGCCGCCCTGCTGCTCTTCTTGCGCGTCAGATCGGGTGTGACCTCGAGCAAGGTGTGGCACTGATTGCAGGCGGACAATAACCGCCCAAAGATCTCCGCCTGTCCCCGGCTCGTCGGCTCCGCCTCGACGGGCTCGCCCGGTTTCGGGACATACTCGTCTTCACCGGCTTTGCCCTCTACCGCTGCCGCAAATGCGAGGTCGTGAACCTCGTAGGCGAGTCGCGTCGTTCCCGGAGGGCTCTCGCTGTCAGGAGCTTGCGGGCCGTGCAGTGGTGACTCCGCGAGGATCGCCGCCGCCGATTGGAACATCTCAGGCGAGTCGCTCAGCAACGCTTCCCACATCCGTTCCACGGCCCAATAGTGCCGGCGCATGTGCATTTTCAAGTCCTCTCCTTCAGGCGCAGGCTCGAGCTTCATCGGTGGTCCCCGGTCCAGCGCATGATGACACTGGCCGCACGCGTAAGAGAGGCGTGCGAAGGCCATGCACGCATCTTCGAGGTCAGATGCAGTCCGGACGGTCTCCGCCAGGTCCTTTGTGATTCGCGCGTACTCCTTGCCCTCCTCGGGGAACGGGACGTGCTCCATGAAGAATGCGAGCTTGCGCATGGACTGCTGCGCGAGGGGGAGATCCCCTCGAATCAGAGCGTTTCGCGTCACGATCGAGAGAGCCGCATGGTCTTTCATGACCTCGTCGAAGCCCGCCGGCAGCCCGGCATCCGGTGCGGCAGGCTTCGGCTCGCAGTCGCAACCGGTTCCGAGCGCGATCGTCAGCCCCATTGTGATGATCCGCCCAAACATGACTCTCCTATCGTGCGCCGTCCGTGCGCTCATTCAAGGCACTGCGCTTTCAGCCATCGTCGTGCGTGAGAAGGAGAGGTATCTTGCTGTCGTGAAGGAGCCGCCTGGCCACGCTGCCGATCAAGAGACGCTCAATGCCGCTCTTCCCCGTCGTTCCCGCCGAGATGAGAGTTGCACCGACCTCCTCTGCCACCCTCAAAATGCCCTCTGCCGGATCCCCGGTGACCAAGTGCGTCTGGATCGTCTGGGCGTCGATCGAGAACAGCTCTTCGGCCTCGTTTTGAAGCATCTCCTCGAGTCCGAGACGCAACGCTTCGCGACGCTTCTCCGCGGCCTCTCCGACGACGGCGCCTCGATCCGTATACTCACCCCAGACGTCGAGGTAGCAGTGCACCAGGTGCAGTGGGCCGTGGAACTTGCCGTGGATGGCACGCGCCACCTCGGCGGCGCGCTTCGCGGGAGCTGAGAAATCGTAGGCCATGACGATCGAGCTAGGCATCTGGCCGCCCTTCGGCGGGATGACGATGATCGGTGTGTGGATCGTCTTGAGGACCCGTTCGGTCACGCTGCCGTACATGAGCTTCGACACACCGGTCCTTCCGTGTGTGCCCACCACGACCAGGTCGACGTCATGCTCCTTGGCGTAGTCTCGAATTACCTCGTGGACCGTTCCTTCCCGGATGGCCGAAAGATGCTCGACCCCCGCGGCGGCAACCACCTTGGTTTGCTGGTCTAGCGAGTCCTGCGCGTCGTTGAGGATTCGGGTGACGGCCTCCGGGCCGGGACTGTAGGACAGATCCATCAAGAGATAGGTCGGCACGACCGGGGTGTGAAGCAGGTGGAGCTTCGCCGAGCACGCTTTGGCCAGCTCGACTGCATAACTCAACGCATGCTCGGCATTCTCCGAGAAATCGGTGGGTACTAGGATCTGTTTGATCTGCATGTGGAGTTCTTCGTCCTCTCGCTGGTCAGCTTGTTAGCCGCCAAACGTGTCGGTGGGAATGATACTGTCGCGAAGGAGCTTTTCGGTCACGTACTCGCGCTCTTCCTCTTCGATGTCGGCGCGCAGCACTTCGGCGAGCTTCCTCACGCTCGCGCCCAGGGTATCGGTCGACATCGCCTCCCGAATCTCGTCGACCAGCCGATCGAGCTCCTGCCGTTGCTCTGCGTGCCCTGCGTGTAGGTGCCGGACCCGCTCCGGACCGAAGCCATCGGCCTCGTGGATCGCGGGGACCATATGCGCTTCTTCAAAGGTCAAGTGAAGCTCCAGGATGCCGCGCAGCGCGTAGGCTGCCCGTTTCACTTGCTCGGAGTCCACCCCCCCATCCCCGAGTTGGGCAACCCCCACCTCGAGCTCCGAGAGCATCTGCTCGATCTCTCTGTGCTGATTCAGCACCTTTCGGCGAACCTCGGAAGGCATCAACGGCTTATCATTCACCTTGTCCTCCCATACTGGGGCATAGTCGGTTCAATGTTCTGCAAGGACTGCGCCAAAATTTTAGCAGCATTTCGCTTTTCCGGACACGCAAGTTCTGCGCGGGGTCGGAATCTTTCGCAGAACCTGCGCGATTTTGGCTATGCTCCCGGCCTCAAGGCCGTGTGAAGCGCATGGCACGAAGCTTGATAGGCAAGGGTGCAAGCATGGACCAGCCGAAAACCATTCTCGTTGGAACGGACTTCTCCGATATCTCGGACGAGGCGCTTCGTGCAGCCGCTCTTTATGCGAAAACCTTCAACTCGCGTGTGCTCGTCACCCATGTTTTCGACCCTACGCCCAACGTGCCGCCGGTCGTCTGGTCGCGCCCTGATCTCCTCGAGCGGAGCATCCGGGTAGAAATCGAAGATGCGATTCGCGAAACGCTCACCGGAAAGACTGCCGACCTGCTCAAAGGGGTCGCGGAAGTGGAGCTCAGTGTCATCCAGCATCCTTCGCCGGGCCGCGCCCTGGTGGAAATGGCAGAAGACGAGGGTGCCGATCTCGTCATCCTCGGTTCACATGGCCGAAGCGGCCTATCCCGGGCGTTTCTCGGTAGCGTCGCCGAGAAAGTCGTACGTCACGCTCCATGCCCCGTGTTGGTGGTCCGTGGCGGCCGTGAGCACAAGGCCGAAACAGGAGAGTAGTCCGTGTCACTGATCCCACGTTTAGTCGTAGCCTACGATTTCTCCGATCCCGCCCGTCGAGCCTTCGAGCTGGCGGTGTTCTTGGGCAGGCAGCTGAAAGCTGAAGTTCACGTTGTGACTGTGCTCGACTCTACCGACTCGTCTGCCTCCGCTGCCAGCAACGAGGTCGAGGACCTGCGCCGGCTCCTCGAGATGCAGACCTGTGGGACCGTCAAGCCCGGCGACCTCGCAATCCAATGCCATGCGCTGCGCGGGCGTCCGTCAGACGCGATCGTTGCATTGGCCCGCGAGATCGACGCGCCCCTCATTCTATGCGGGACGACGGGCAAGGGCGCTGTGGCTCGAACGCTGCTGGGCAGCGTTTCTCACGACCTCGTGCACAAGAGCGGTGCCATCGTGATGTCGGTGCCTTAGCTCGGTCCACTAGGAGCCCGGCCCGACGAATGGCGCTTCGACCAGGCGGTGGGATTTGCGGTCGTCGCGACCTTCCATGGCGATCGTCAGCTGTACCTTCAATCCGGGTCGCATCTGGTCGGCTGGCAGGACCGCAAGAACCGGAAGATACGTGCTTCCCAGCGACTGCAGCTCGATGCGCTTCTGCGGGATGATGTACTCGATGCCGCTCGTGGTCTCCGGCTCGACGATGAAGATCTGTTTCGCGCCCGTCTTGTTGACGAGGTGCACCCGAAGCGAGTTGCGGACCTGACCGTCCGCGACGAAAAATGGTGCACCTTCGTGTCGCAGTACGTTGGCTTCGAAGGCCGCGCTTTGAGCAAAGGCGAAGACCGACCCTACGAGCCACAGTGTTGCGATTCCACCGTAGAAGAACAGACGCGGCCGTCCGAAGTGCTTGGTCTTGCCTTCGAGACCGTTGAGCGAGTCGTAGCGGACCAAACCTCGCGGTCTGCCCACCTTGTCCATGATCTCATCGCAGGCGTCGACGCATGCGGCGCAGCCCACGCATTCCATCTGGAGTCCGTTGCGGATGTCGATGCCGGTCGGGCAGACGACGACGCAGCGTTTGCAGTCGATGCAATCTCCGTTTTCCGTGTTGCTGGCCTTGCCGCGGGGTTCCCCGCGGTTCCAATCGTAACCGATCACCATCGTGTCACGGTCGGTCATCGCGGATTGCAGGCGACCGTACGGGCAGATGATCAGGCAGAGCTGCTCGCGAAACCAACTGAAATTGAAGTAAAGGATGCCCGACATCACGACCACCCAGGTGAACGCCGTCGGATGCTCCGCCGGGCTCCGCTGAACCATGTCGACCACGGACGGGAGCGAGACGAAGTAACTGATGAACACGTGTGAAAGCAGAAGCGCGAGCACCATGTAGATCGAGTGCTTGAGTACCTTGCGCCAGAGCTTGTCAAAGCTGAGTCCTGCGGCGTTTCGCCGGAGCCGCTGAGCGCGCGGCCCCTCGATCCAGCGTTCGATTCGTCGAAAAACGCCTTCGAGAAAGACCGTATGGGGGCACGCGTAGCCGCACCAGAGACGGCCTTTGATGGCGGTGATGATCAGCAGCGTTAACCCCACTCCACTGAGCAAGAAGAAAACCAGCCAGAAATCCTGGGCGTTGAACACGGCGCCAAACAAATAGAACCGCCGATTGACGATATCGATGAAGACCGCCGGATGCCCCCCGACCTTCACAAACGGCAGAACGACGTAGATCGCTATCAGGACGGTGAAGATCGAGTAGCGGAGGCGCGTGAAGCGGCCCGATACATCAGCCGGGTGCACGAAATTGCGGCTGCCGTCGGATCGAAGTGAGCTCGCCGGTTCCTCTACGATTGGCAGTTTGGTGGTGGTCATGGTGCGCCGTCGTTCGCCGCAGCTCCTCCCGGCTCCCAGATCTCACCCTCGGGTTCTTTGCCGGGGACCTCAGTGTTGCGGATGGTCAAGATGTACGCGACGACCTGATTGACACCCTGCTCGCCGAGGATCGGAGCCCAGGGAGGCATTCCCTTGGCCGCGACCCCATTGGTGACGGTGGCGTGAATGTCCGTCGGAGCGCCCCCGTGGATCCAATACTTGTCGGTGAGATTCGGCCCAAGGCCCACGCGGCCCTGACCTTTGGCATCGTGACACGCAAAGCACTGCGCCATGAAGATTTCGCTTCCGGCCGCGACGGCGGATTGGTCGAGCGCGAGGGCCTCGAGCGAAGCATCGGAAACGACGCTTCTCTGCGCTTCGGCGGCCGCAACGGCCTCGGCGTACTTCTGCGGCTGCAGCTGACCGATGCCGTATTCGTGAAAGTAGAACCAGTAAACTAGCCCGAAGACGACGGCGCCGTAGAACGTGAGCAGCCACCAGGTCGGAAGGTTGTTGTCGGCCTCCTCGATGTCGTCGTAGACGTGGAGGATCTCGCCTTGGATCTCATCGGTTCGCTTGGCGTCACTCATGTGGTACCTCCAACTCGTCCTCGAGGGGGATGCGCGCGCACTGGTCGATCTCGGTGGCGCTCATGCGCATGACGCGAACGAGCACCACCAAGAACACGACGAAAAACAGAAGCAGCGCGATCAGCGGATAGAGAAGCACGGGGCTCTGTTCGAAGAACTCGGAAGCGAACTGTCTCATCGTGGCACCTCCGACGTTTTGGCAGCGACGACCGTGTCCGCCTCAGGCAAGCGGCCCAAACGTTGTAAGTACGCGATCAGCGCTACCATGCGGCTGTTGACCATGAGCTGGCAGCCCTCGGCAGGTTCGTCACAGACGGTGATGCCGGCGTTGTCGGCCAGGCCTGCTGCGATGCCTGCGGCTGCGGCATTTGCGTTCTCTTCGGCCGTTTGAATCTGGTCGGCCCGATATGGAACGCCGACGTTTCGCATGGCCCTGAGCTTCACCGGCGTGTCCGCGAAATCTATCGTTTCCTTGGCGAGATGGGAGTAGGCCGGCATGTTCGAGCCAGGCGAAATCTCGCGTGGGTCCATCATGTGCTTGTAGTGCCAGACGTCCGCGTACTTGCGTCCGACGCGAGCGAGGTCCGGCCCGATTCTGCGAGAGCCCCACTGGAATGGGTGGTCGAAGATCGAATCATCCATCCCCGAGACGTCCCCGTATCGTGCGGTTTCCCAGGTGAACGGTCGGATCATTTGCGAGTGACAGGTGTAGCAACCCTCGCGAATGAAGACATCACGGCCCTCGAGCTCGAGCGGCGTGTACGGGACGTTCTTGGTGGTGCGGATCGACTCGGGCACCGAGATGATCATCGGGATGATCTCGGCCACACCGCCGACCAATATCGCGATGACGACCAAGACCGTGAAGACGCCCGCGCGCCCTTCGAGCACGTGGTGCCACGAGACCTTCTCGTCGTCGCGGCTACGCATGGACACGGCGATTGCGGCCACGGCCCACATGAGTGCGGAGATGGCGAGCACGGTGCTCATGAAGCCATCGAAAAGCGCCATCGCCCCGAGCAGCAGCATCACGATGATCGACGCCATGACCGGCTGACCGAATAGAAGCTTTGGCCACGGGATTTCTCGCGACCGGGGCTCGGTGACTACGGCCACTTCGATCTCCCCGTCGACCGCCGCGCCGCTCTTTGCCGTCTTGATGAGGTTCCAGGCCATGAGGAGGATGCCGGTGAAGTAGAGCAGGCCGCCGGTGAAGCGGGCCCAGTACATCGGCCGGATCGCGATGAGGGTCTCGACGAAATTGGGGTACAACAGCCCGCCGGTCTCGCTAACGGCACGCCACATCAAGCCCTGTGTGATGCCCGCGACCCACATGGCGATGACGTAGAGAAGAATCCCCACAGTCGCGATCCAGAAGTGAAAATTCGCTGCCCCCCGGGAGTAGAGCTTGGTGCCGTAGAGCCTAGGGACGAGCCAATAGAACATACCCGCCGCCATCAGGCCGTTCCAGCCGAGACCGCCCGCATGCACGTGACCGATGATCCAGTCCGTGTAGTGCGCGAGGCCGCTTACGCTCTTGATGCTGAGCAGTGGCCCCTCGAAGGTGCTCATGCCGTAGAAAGTGACGCCGGCTGCGAAGAACTTCAGGACCGGGTCGGCACGCAGCTTGTCCCAAGCGCCACGCAAGGTAAGCAGGCCGTTCAACATCCCGCCCCAGCTCGGTGCCCAGAGCATCAAGCTGAAGACCATGCCCAGGCTCTGTGCCCAGTCGGGCAGCGCGGTGTAGAGCAAGTGGTGAGGGCCGGCCCAGATGTAGAGGAATACGAGGCCCCAGAAGTGGACGATGGACAAGCGGTACGAGAAGACGGGCCGCTCGGCCGCCTTCGGCAGGAAGTAATACATGATCCCGAGGATGGGAGTTGTCAGGAAGAAGGCGACTGCATTGTGGCCATACCACCACTGCACCAACGCGTCCTGGACCCCAGCGAAAATCGAGTAGCTCTTGAAGGCTCCGACGGGAATCTCGAAGCTGTTGACGATGTGAAGCACTGCCACGGTGATGATGGTCGCGATGTAGAACCAGATCGCCACGTACAGATGCTTCTCGCGGCGATTGGCCAGGGTCCAGAAGAAGTTCACGGCGAAGACGACCCAAACGAGAGCGATCGCAATGTCGATGGGCCACTCGAGCTCCGCGTACTCCTTGGCGGTCGTGATTCCGAGCGGGAGGGAGACCGCCGCGGCGACGATGATCAGCTGCCAACCCCAGAAATGGAACGAGGACAAGATATTCGACGCTAGCCGTGCCTTCACCAGTCGCTGCGTCGAGTAATAAACACCCGCGAAGAGCATGTTGCCTACGAATGCGAAGATCACCGCGTTGGTGTGCAACGGTCGCAGGCGGCCGAACGACAAGTAGGGCGCTACGTTGGCAGGCCAAAACGCCAGTTGCAGCGCGATGATGAGCCCGACCAGCATCCCGACGATGCCGAACAGCACCGATGCCCACAAGAACTGGCGGACGACTTTGTCGTTATAAACGATCCGCTGAGTTTCCATTTTGGTCCTCTTCCCTCTCCGTCGTTGGGGTCATCGGCTTTTCATCGTCAAGCGGCAGTAGGGCGAGGCGATCGGCGTGATCGAACGTCCCCTGTCGTACTGTCCACGCGAAGAACGCCACTGCTACGCCAACCAGGAACACGCACACGAAAATCAGTAGAATCAAGATCTCCATCGGAGCCCTTTTCGCGACAGCGACATCACCGTGTAGGCGAGCGTGACCAGCGAGCTGAGCGGCATTAGCACAGCTGCGACCCAGGGCTTCATCAATCCCGCCATTGCCAACGATACGGCGACCAAATTGTACGCGATTGCGAAGGCGAGGATGCGGCGCACGACGTGCGCGAGAGTCGTGGACGCGCGCAGAACTTGCGCCACGGGGTGCAAGCCCGGCGATACGAAGTAAAAGTCACATCGTGAGGCCATGAAAGGTCGATTCACTGCGGGAGTCCCGGAGCAGGCCGCTTCTCGCATGGCGACCTGGTCGTTCAGCCCGTCGCCGACCAGCAAAGTTCGTGCCGGATCATGAGCTCGGACGTAGGCCGCTTTTTGTTCCGGCTTCTGGCCGCCGATGCATCGGTCCGGGGGCATGCCCAAGCTTGCGCCGAGTGTGACCACGCGCGTTGGCGTATCGCCACTCAGGATCGCGAGCTCGTAGCCCTCGCTCTGCAGCCGCTCGATCTCTGCGCGGGCACCCGGGCGCAGCTGCTCATCCGTGTTTAGGCTGACCAGGAGCCTGCCGTCGACCGAGAATGCGATGTCTCCCGAGCCCTCCGGTACGGAGAGAGCCCAGCTCGGCGCGCCAAGTCTGTATTGGTGCCCGCGATCTTCGGCGCTGACGCCGTAGCCGGTGTCCTCATCGGCCCGGAGCTCGGTGAACCGAGCGGCGTGATGCCCCTCCAGGGCGCGCCGAACCGCTACGCTCCTTGGATGCGCACTGCGTGCCGCCATGTTGTAGAGCACCGCAATTTGGTGGTCGGACAGCGCCCCGAGGGCCGAGGGGTTGATGACTTCGAGCATCCCAGTGGTGAGCGTGCCGGTCTTATCGAAGACGATCTGGGTCATCGTGCGTGCGCGATCCAGAAAGTCGCCCACGCGCACGAAGATCCCTACGCGACGCAATTGAGTGAGCACGAGCTCGTAGGCGAGCGGCGCAGCGATCCCGAACGCGCATGGACAGGTGACGACCAAGACCGCGGTGCCCACCTCGATGGCGAGGAGAGCGTCAGCGGTGCGCCACCACCAGTAGCCGATCCCAGCGGCGGCGAGTGTGACGACGCCGAGGACATAGTAGCGCGAGAGCTCCGCCCACCAGCGCGTTGCGAGCGGACCATCGCCCTTGGACGCGGGGTCGTGACCGAGCAGCCCGATCAGCGACGAAGCGGCAAAGTCGGTGGTCGCCACGCCGGAAAACGCGCGCTCACCGACGTTGAACGCGCCCGCGGGGACGGCCTGTCCGATTCCGAAGCGCCGGGGACGGCTTTCTCCGTCGATCCAATCGAGAGAGCAACTGGCGGCCTGGTCGAGGATCCGCAGCTCCACTGGCACTAGGTCGCCCGGTGCGATCAGCAAGCGGTCGCCCGCTCGGATGCCGATGCAGTGCACGATCCGCACGACGCCGTCGCTGACCTCACGTGTCAGCAGGCTCTCGGTGCCGTTGTCGGCGAGGAGTTGGGCACGATTGCGCTCAAGCATGCGTTGTTGGAGCCAGCGCCCCACCAACATCAGGGCGACGAAGACGGTGAGCGTGTCGATGTATGCGGCATGGCCGGACGCGAAGAAGAACGAATAGGTCGAGCCAGTAAAGGCCAGCACGATGCCTAGCGCGATGGGAACGTCGAGGTGAAGGGCTCGCTGACGGATCGCGCGCAAGGCGGAGCGGATGAAGACGGATCCGCCGATGAGAACTGCGAGGACGCCAGCGGCGTAACTCAGCTGGTTGAGCAAATCATAGATCGGACCGTCGCGCAGCCCGAGGTAGATGGCGGCGGCGAAGAGCATGACGTTTCCGGCGAGGGCGGCGCAGATCCCGACTCGCATCAACAAGTCGTCCGAAGCTCGGGCGCCCCCTGCTCGTGCGGGCCCCAGCAAGTATCCAAGCGATTCTACCGAATCGACCCAATCGGAAAGCGGAAACTCGGGGGAGACTCGGAGCTCTACCCGGCCGAGCGCCGGGTTTATCGACATCACGCCGGTTCGCGTCCCTCCGTGGCGCCGGAAGAGCTCCTCGATCAGCCAAACGCAGGCAGCGCAATGGATTCCCTGGATATCGAGCGCGATCCGCGCCATGTCGCCACTCCGCTCTTTGTCGACGAGCTCGAGCCATTTGTGGTCGATTCGGCGCGACTCCAGGTCTGCGGGCGGAAGCCCGGGGCCGCGGCGGAGATCGTAGTAGCGAGTCAGTCCGGCGGTGGTCAGGATCGCATGCACCGCGCGACAACCGCGGCAGCAAAAAGGTGAGAACGCGTCGTTCACCAAGGGTTGGGCGCAGTGAGCGCATCGCGAGACTGCTGGCAGGGGCTGCCGCGAAGGAACCTCGCAATTGGCTGGCTCGGGGACGGTCACGGGGAATGGGAGTTGTGGTGCGATTCGTGATCGTCATGCGCTTGCGTCAGCGCATGGCATGATGCGGTGTCGCCGGTGCGCAGAGCGTGCACGGGGCGGATCACGAACAGGATCGAGCCGAGCGCTAGCACGACGGCGAGGAGCCTGGAGGTAGCCGGTCGCGGTCGACGGCTGAATCGCTCGAACACCCATGCGGCGCCCACCAAGCCTAGGCCACTCGCCATGGCGAAGGCGAGCATGCTCAGCGACCCGACGGCTGCGGACCCGGTCGACGCCGCGATCAGCACTGCGGCGGCCAGTGCGCCACAGGGGAGTAGCGCGGTGCCTAGCCCGACGGCGAACGGGTGACGGCTGAGCGCCCCGAGTGCGCGAGACGCGATCGATGGCGGGGGATCATCGAGCTTGGTCCGAAGCGTGATCAAGGGCTGGTTTGGGCGGCGCCAAAGTCGGATAGCAGCGAGCCCGAGCCCGAGCGCGAGCGACCAGCTCAGGAGAGCGCTGCCCCATGCCTGCGGGAGGCTGATGGCCGTCGCCCCCCCGATCGTCCCTGCGATTGCGCCGAGGACCGAGTAGCTCACACATCGGCCGACCTGGTAGCGGCTCCGTCCGGATGCGCCGGGTCGTCCACTGCACGCGTATCCAGCCAGTGGCCCACACATGGCGGTGCAATGCGGCACCGATGCGAAGCCCGCTGCGGCACCTGCAATTACGGCCATCCACATATCGCCTCCCTAGGGTCGGACATCGGATCCGTCACTGTGGCACCGGCATGCAAGAACCTCGCGGCTCCACTTATACCCGAAGACGCAGATCCTGCGAGATGAGTATCTCGACGCTCAGAAAATGCGATGGATCGCGTCGCCGCGAGTGCTATCTCCCACAAACCATGGGCACCGCACAGCGCAAGATGGTCCCCCGCGAGCATGGAGCCTACGCGGAGCTCCTGTTTCCAATCGCCGCTGTGCTTCTCGGCGGCTCGCCCACGGCCCCGACCTGGCTTCTGGCCATCGGTGCGGTCGCTTGCTTTCTCGCAAACGAGCCGCTGCTGGTCTTGTATGGGCAGCGAGGCAGCCGCGTGAAGCGCGAGGACAATGATCGCGCCAAACGCGCCCTCGTAGTGTTCTCCTTGGTCGCGCTCGGCACCGGAGTTGCCGGACTCGTGCTCGCACCGACCGCGGTTCAGTACGCGGTCGGAATTCCGCTCCTTTTGGGGATGGGGCTGGTCATGTTGGCCATTCAGGGTCTAGAGCGAAGCATGTTCGGTGAAGTGCTTGCCGCAGCGACACTCTCCTCGGTCGCCATCCCGTTGGGGCTTTCCGCGGGGATGGGGCTGACCGCGACGCTCGCCGTCGCGCTCATCTGGTTGGTGACCTCCCTTTTGGGGACAGCCGTGGTGCGATTGACGGTCGCGCGAACGAAGGTCAAAACCGAGCACGACGGGCGCCGTGTGCGCATGAAGCAAGCACTGCTGGTTTCGGCGTGCCTGATGGTGATGGCCGTTGGGGTCGCCGCGCCCTATGGATCGCGGGTTGGCCTCTGGGTCCTCGCCGCCGCCTTGCCGGTGGCGGTCGTCGTGTTTGCGATGGCGGTTCTTCAGCCCACCGCCCGCCGTTTGCGTCTCATGGGCTGGAGCCTAGTCGCCGCGAATCTTTGCTCGCTAATAGCGGTGGTCACGACGCTAAAGATCATTCAGGATTTCAACGCGGTCGAACCGACCCTACCATTCCCCATGTTCTAGTTTCGCAGCGGACGATTGGAAGAGGAGGAGCGCGTGCTTGCAAAAGACGTCATGACCGAGAATCCCGTGACGGCGACCGAGCTCATGTCGGTGGCCGAGGCGCTCGGCCTTTTGTATGAGCTGGATGTTCGGCACCTACCGGTGGTCCGTGGGCGCGAGCTCGTGGGCATCATCAGCGACCGCGATC